>JAUMYH010000077.1 GCA_030528745.1 Bacteroidota bacterium | reverse complement strand
ATATCCCTTTTTTCAAAATTTAAAACTACTTTTTTTATATCGAACTGACGTTAAATTATACTTTCGCAGTGATTTCAACTCCATTAATTTATTTTAGGAAGATGAAATTGCTTTTATGAAAATAAACTAAAAAACTAAAAATATGAATTTCAATCTTACAGAAGAGCAGAAAATGATCCAACAGGCTGCTAGAGATTTTGCACAACAAGAGCTTCTACCAGGAGTAATTGAAAGAGATGAACACCAAAAATTCCCAGAAGAGCAGGTAAAAAAAATGGCAGAACTAGGTTTTTTAGGAATGATGGTTGATCCAAAATACGGAGGAAGCGGTTTGGATAGTGTTTCTTATGTATTGGCTATGGAAGAAATAGCCAAAGTTGATGCCTCTGCGGCTGTTGTTATGTCTGTTAATAATTCGTTGGTTTGTGCAGGGTTAGAGAAATATTGTACAGAAGAACAAAAACAAAAATATTTAGTACCTTTGGCTTCGGGACAAGTCATAGGAGCTTTCTGTTTGTCTGAACCAGAAGCAGGAAGTGATGCCACATCTCAAAAGACAACAGCTAAAGATATGGGCGATTATTACCTACTTAATGGAACTAAAAATTGGATTACCAATGGGGGTACTGCATCTACCTATATCGTAATTGCACACACACATCCTGAAAAAGGACATAAAGGTATTAATGCTTTTATTGTAGAAAAAGGTTGGGAAGGATTTGAAATAGGCCCTAAAGAACAAAAAATGGGGATTCGCGGTTCTGATACGCATTCATTAATGTTTACAGATGTTAAAGTTCCTAAAGAAAATCGTATTGGTGAAGACGGATTTGGTTTTAATTTTGCAATGGCTGTACTCAATGGCGGACGTATCGGAATTGCATCACAAGCATTAGGAATTGCCCAAGGAGCTTACGAATTAGCTTTAAAATACGCACAAGAAAGAAAAGCATTTGGAAAAGAAATTATTCAGCACCAAGCTATTGCTTTTAAATTAGCGGATATGGCAACTCAGATTAGTGCTGCTAGAATGTTATGCTTTAAAGCGGCTTCAGAAAAAGACGAAGGTAAAGACATTTCTATATCAGGTGCAATGGCAAAATTATATGCCTCAACTACTGCTATGGAAGTAACTACTGAGGCTGTCCAAATTCATGGTGGTAATGGATATGTTCGAGAGTATCATGTAGAGCGTATGATGCGAGATGCTAAAATTACTCAAATTTACGAAGGAACTTCTGAAATTCAGAAAATAGTAATCTCTAGAGGTATCGCCAAAAAATAATAATGAAAAAAGCAATTTGGATAATAGTATTCCTTATATTACTTTCTGTAGGTAGTTTAATTTGGTATAAATATTTCTTTATATTTGGAGAAGGTGTTAAATCTGGCTCTCTCAACTACATCGTTTATAAGGGTTATGTTTTCAAAACTTATGAAGGAAAACTCATTCAAGAAGGTTTTGGAAAAGGGAAAACAGGTGGACTTACGAGTTATGAATTTGAATTTTCGGTTGTTGATCCAGAAGTAGCGAAAACACTTGAGCAGAATAGTGGTAAATATTTTGACTTACACTACAAAGAATACAAAGGAACATTGCCTTGGCGTGGAAATACTAAGTATGTGGTAGATAGGGTAATCAATATCAAATAACTTTCTATTAAATAATCAAAAAAGAAGCTGTCCGAAAAGGGCAGCTTTTTTGATATTAAGTATTATAATATTAATCCGTCTTTCATTTCAATTTTGATATCGGCCATTTGAGCAAACTGTAAATTATGCGTTATAATCAGAAAGGTTTGTCCAAATTCATCTCGAAGTTTAAAGAACAATTGGTGCAAATGATCAGCTGTTTTTGTATCTAAATTTCCTGATGGTTCGTCAGCAAAAATCACAGCAGGGTCATTAATTAATGCACGAGCTACAGCAACACGTTGTTGCTCTCCTCCTGAAAGTTCAGAAGGTTTATGATTTATCCTATGTGAAAGCCCTAAATAGCCTAACAAATCCTTTGCCTTTTTTTCCACTTCCCTCCTTTTCTGATTACCTATAAAAGCTGGAATACAGACATTTTCCAAAGCTGTAAATTCAGGTAATAGCTGATGAAACTGAAATATAAAACCTATTTTTTGATTGCGAAATTCAGATAATGCTTTGTCTTTCAAGGTTAATACATCAGTGCCATTAATAAATAAAGATGGTGATTTGTCCATATCAGGTTTGTCTAGCGTACCCAATATTTGTAATAAGGTTGTTTTACCTGCTCCAGATGCCCCAACTATTGAAGCTACTTTACCTTGTTCGATATCCAACTCCACTCCTTTCAGGACATGTAATTCACCAAAAGTTTTATAAATATTACTTGCTTTAATCATAATGGACGCAAGTTACATTTTTTATCGTAAATAAAGTAAATACTATTACATTTTTTTATAACTTTGCAACCAAAGTAATAGAAAGAATTATAGTATTGGAATTCATCAAAAAAATAATCAAAAGATACTTCTCATCATTTGCCTATTTTTATAAATATCTAGGCTATCGGATGGTTGTTGTTATTTTGTTAAGTATCCTATTGGCGTTCTTGGACGGATTGGGACTTACTATGTTTCTTCCTTTGTTAAAATTGGCTGATGGCTCGGCACAGGTTTCAGGTGAAGAGTTAGGCAGTATGTCATTCATCGTATCTTACTTAGATGGTTTAGGCATTAAAATAACTTTGATCAATTCTCTTCTATTTTTATTGTTTTTTTTCTGTTTAAAGGGGATTGTTTCTTACTTTATCTCTGTATATAAAGTACATACTAATCAATATTTTATATCTAAATTAAGAGTAAAACTAACCAATTTGTTTACTAGATATTCGTTCCAGAGTTTCGTGTCTTCAGACGTGGGAAGAATCCAAAATGCTCTGACCGAAGAGGTTGGAAGGGTAACCAATGCTTTTAATTATTACCTAAATTGTTTACAAAATATTTTTTTAACAGTTACCTATTTATTATTTGTATTTATAGCCGATTGGAAATTCGCATTGTTGGTTTGTTTGGGAGGGGGAATTTCAAATGTTATATATAGTTCCATTTACAAAAAAACTAAAAAAGAATCAGCTAAATTATCTAAAAACAACAGTGATTATCAAGGTCTTATAATTCAATACATTTCCAATTTTAAATATTTAAAGGCTACTGGAGGATTAAAAACTTATGCCGAAAAACTAACAAAAGTGATTTTCTCTATAGAAAAAAACAATATCAAAATGGGAAAATTCAATTCTATCATAGGCTCTACAAGAGAACCTATAATAATAGCAATAGTTTGTATGGTGATTATTATACAAATTAAGGTGTTTAATGGTAATTTGAGTTCTATTTTGGTAAGTTTATTGTTTTTTTATAGGGCATTGGGTAGTTTTACGAGCTTCCAAGGAGGTTATAATAACTTTCTGAATTTACACGGTTCTATAGAAAATATTCAAAGTTTTGAAGTTGAACTTTACAATGGAATTGAAAAAAATGGAAATATTAAATTAAAAACGTTCAAAAACAACATTGTATTAGAAAACATTGGTTTTGGTTATCAAAAAGATAATGGTATTTTGAATAATCTTAGTTTAAATATCGAAAGAAATAAGTCGGTAGCTTTTATAGGTGAAAGTGGAAGCGGCAAAACTACCTTGGTTAACTTAATATCAGGACTTTTAGAACCCAATAATGGCACTTTGTTGATTGACGGAATACCACTTGACGAACTCAACAAAGAAAGTTATCAATCTCGTATTGGATATATTGCTCAAGAACCTGTAATTTTCAACGACTCTATATTTGCAAACGTTACTTTTTGGGCAGAACCAACTCCTGAAAACATCAGGCGATTTGAAGACGCTATTCAGAAAGCGTTTCTGAAATCATTTGTAGATGGTTTGCCTGAAAAAGAGCAAACGATGTTGGGAAATAACGGTATAAACTTATCGGGTGGACAGAAACAACGCATATCTATTGCTAGGGAATTATACAAGGATATTGATATTTTGGTTTTAGATGAGGCAACATCGGCTTTGGATTCAGAAACCGAAAAAGAGATCCAACAGAATATTGATGCTCTGAAAGGAAAATATACCGTACTTATCATTGCTCATCGATTATCAACTATAAGAAACGTTGATGAAATTTATCTGATGGAAAAAGGCAGAATCACGGCTCACGATAGTTTTGACAATTTGCTTACTAAATCGGATAAGTTTAGAAAAATGGTTGAACTACAGGAGATATAACAGAGGATAAACTTAATCTGTTATATTTGTGATGTAAGTTATAAATATAATCCTGATTCTGTAAATCCACAGAGAATTATATACTACAGAAATGTTTATATAAATAAGAAATAGTTAATCATAATATTTAAAATAAATTATGAAAAATGAAGATATTGAATATATTTTAAACATAAATAATTTAACAGAAAAACTAGAAAAAAACAATAAAAACACTTATAGTAATTTAAAAAGAACTAACCATCTATATTTTTTATTAAGATCTTTTTTTGATTTATTAAAACTCTTATATTCACTTAGATTCAAACCAAGTTCTATATCATCAGATTTAATATATACTATGCATAACCTATGTTATGTAGAACAAAATGGGATATATAAAGAGCGATTATTAAATAATATTAAGTTAATTAATCCCATTTACATCAATTATGGAAAAGAACATATTATAAATAATATTGATACCTTTAAAGTTTATAATATTGGATATCTAATTAAGTTTATTAATCTGTTTATCAAAAAAGAAAATAGTAAATTAACTAGTTTACACTCTCATTCAATTCTAAATAATTTAATTTTAAAAAAATTTAATGGTAAAAATATATATTTATTATGTCATTACGATATCAATGGTTATTCTGTTATATTTTCAAAACATCGTAAGAAATTTAAAATAATTGAAGTTCAACATGGTACAATTGTTAACTATCCTCCATACTCAACCTCAACAAATAAAAAACTTATAGACAAGTTTTATGTAAAAAATAATCGAACTATAGATTTTCTTAAAAATAATCTTAATAAAAATTTTTATGATGTTGAATATGAAGTTATAAAGAATCAATATAACACAACTAAATACAATAACGATTTTTTAAATATAATGTATATATCAAGTATAGAATTAAATGATTATCATCCTCTGTTTTACGAACTTATGCAACATATTAGTGAATATAATTTGAATATACGAATTTTAATTAGACTTCATCCTAGAGAAAGAAATAAAAAAGATTTATTTGAATCTATTATAAGTAAGTATACACCTAATTTTAGTTTTAGTGAATCCATTAATTGGTTTGATGACTTAAATAGTAGTAATTCTTTTGTATTATCGCCTTGGAGTTCTATAATTGAAGAGTCTATCGACAACAATATTAATACAATTATTATAGATAAACTTGGAAAAGAAAAATTTAAATATTTATCTAACTCTCCTTTTTTTCATTTCACGGATAATATTAAAAATCTTAATTCTATTCTTAACATTTAATACGTACGTATATGCATATATGTTTTATAACTTCTGAATTTCCTAAACAAGGGTTTCCTCACGGAGGAATTGGTACTTTTGTTCTATATATTGGCACTGAATTAGTAAAAAATAACATTAAGGTTTCTGTTGTAGGTTTAAATAATTATACAAAAAAAAGCGAATTCGAAAAAATAAATGGAATAAACGTTTATCGTTTATTTAAAGAAAATAAATTGAATATATTTAAATGGTATTTTAATAGCAAGATCATTTCTGATAAAATTGAAGAAATTCACTCAAAAGAAAGAATAAATATCATCGAAACTCCTGAAAACGGATTAGCTTTTTTAAGAAAATTACCTGACATCAAATACATTATTAGAATGCATGGAGGACATGCTTTTTTTGTACATAATAAAATCCGAAAAGTAAATTATTTTAAAAAGATTACAGAGAAAATTTCTTTTTATAGAGCAGATCATTTAATTGCTGTGTCAGATTATGTAGGACAGAATACAATAAAAGTTGTTAAAGCAAACAAAAATTATACTAAAATTTATAACCCAATAGATACTAATATATTTAAACCTTTGGATAATAATCAAATAAATAATTTTTCTATTTTCTTTGCTGGTACCATTTTTGAAAAAAAGGGCATTCGTCAACTAGTACAAGCTTTACAAATATTAATTAAAAATTTTCCTAACACTCATCTAAATATCGCTGGTAGTTATGGAGTGATTCAAGGTACAAGAAAATCATACCAATCAGTTTTAGAAAAAGAGATTAGCGAAGATTTATCAAAACATATAACATTTTTGGGTAAATTACCTCATTCTGAAATACCTAATTATATCAATCAAAGTACAGTTTGCTGTTATCCTAGCCACATAGAGAGTTTTGGTATAGCTGTTATAGAGGCAATGTCTATGGGAAAAACAGTTATTTTTTCAGATATTGGAATAGGTCGAGAACTTATTGATAATTTTAAAAATGGTATTCTAGTTAATCCTCATAACCCCAAAGACATAGCCGAAAAAATAAAATGGGTTTTTGATAACCTTGAAAGAGCAAAAGAAATTGGTTTGAATGCACGAAAACACGTTATAGAAAATTTTGATATAAGAAAAATCGTTGACGAAAACATTAATTTCTACAAAAGCATATTATGAAAAAATACTAATCGTTCTTAACTTCCATTAGTAAGTGCAATTTTTTGGGATAGTTTTTTCTCTCTTTTT
>JAUMYH010000076.1 GCA_030528745.1 Bacteroidota bacterium | reverse complement strand
GTCTTTAACATCAATAATTAATTTGGCACTAGATCTAATCGATATGAATTTGGCTCCAAAAAACTGAAAAGGGTGAGGGGTTGCCATAACGATATAATCTATACCGCCTATTTCTTTTAGTATGCCTTTTGAATACTTTATTAAATTTTTAGTAAAAGATAGCATATTTATAATTCTTTTTAGCCCGTTTCCTTTATAAAAAGGAGTCTTGACGCTTATAAAGCAAACTCCGTCATCATAAAATTTAATATATGGCTCTTTGATTAATTTTGCATTATGAATTCTATGAGAATAAGCGGCATTGATTATAGTTGCTTTATAGCCAAGCTTTGCTAGTTCTTTAGCAAAAAAATAATGCCTAGAGTCAAAATCTTTTTTGCCGCCGTTATAATGCCCTATAAAAACTACGCTTTTGCTCAATTTATTCCTTAGTTCAATAATGATTTAACAATTATTTCACTTGCTTTTCCGTTACCATACAAACTTAAATTAAATTTTGTCATATCGATTTCTTCACAGCTTCTAAAAGCGCTTAAAATTTTATTTTTATTTGATCCTGTTAAAATATTTACACCGCACTCAACCAATTCAACCCATTCAGTCTCGTCTCTTAAAGTTATACATGGTTTTTTTAAAAAATAAGCTTCTTTTTGAAGTCCTCCGCTATCCGTAGCAACAAGAGTGCAATTGTCTATAAGCCATATCATCTCAAAATATCCGACCGGATCTATAATATTAACTTTTCCCGTATCAATATTCAGAGTTTTAATTATTTTTCTTGTTCTAGGGTGAATAGGCAAAACAACGTCAATTTGATTTGCAATCTCGCTTAACGCCTTGAAAATACTTTTTAGCCTATCTTGATTATCTGTATTTTCAGCCCTATGAATTGTAGAAAGTATAAAATTTGATGCAATAGCAATGTTTGGTCTTTTGGC
Organism: Bacteroidota bacterium; assembly: GCA_030528745.1. GTDB lineage: Bacteria > Bacteroidota > Bacteroidia > Flavobacteriales > Flavobacteriaceae > Flavobacterium. Next base: position 5,829 of record JAUMYH010000076.1, on the reverse strand, counting down.
ATATTGCTTATAAAACATAATACCGTCTTGCATTACATCTCCGCTTTTTACGATTCTACAATTAAATTTATCAAAACCTTCTTGTTTTAAGTTCTTCATCGCAGTATCTGTTGGGCAAAAAAGGATATCGCTAACCCTATCTGTTAAAATTCTATTGATTTCTTCCGGCATCTTCATATTAAAACTTCTAAGCCCTGCTTCAATATGAGCTAATCTTATACCGAGTTTTGAAGCCACCAAAGCTCCCGCCAAAGTAGAATTTGTATCGCCATAAACCATAATGAAATACGGCATTTCTTTTATTGCAACTTCTTCGATTTTTTCCATCATCTGGCCGGTCATTGCGCCGTGAGTATTGCCTCCTACACCCAAAAAATAATCAGGTTTTGGAATTCTCATCTCGTCAAAAAATACACTACTCATATTATTGTCATAGTGCTGACCGGTATGAACTATAATCTCTTTAATTTTATCATGTTGTTTTATAATCCGACTTACAGAGCCTGCTTTTATAAATTGAGGTCTTGCGCCGACAATTGTTAAAATTTTCAATGACATTCCTCTTGTAAAAATAAAAAATTCTCTATTTTTTTCATCTGATTTAAATAATTACATTTATCAAAAATCAACTTTTTATTGACATTGATTTTATTTTCATTATCCTGAGACAAAGCTACTTTTATAGATTTTATTAACTGTTTGTCGGTATCAAACAAATATCCATTAACTCCGTCAAGCACCCAACTTCTATTGGATACTATATTAGACACAACAGGGATAGCTCCGCAACTCATAGCCTCCATAAGAGACAAAGATGTTCCGTCCGATTTTGTAGCACTTATATAAATTTTCGTCCTAGAAATCATATTTATTATTTGCTCATACGGCAAAAACTTATAAAATTTCACAAAAGAATATTTTGCTTCAAGCTCTTTAACTTTATCATCGTCTGCATGAGGCAAAATAAATACTATTTTTAGACCGTCATATCTAAAAGCTTCTAGCGAATCAAGCAAAAATTCTATACGAGAATTAGGAACATAGCTTCGATTTGATAGTATATCTATATCTTTTTTTATTTGATTGTTATAAACATTTTGATTAATGCCGTATTGACCGACAAAAACTTTTTTGCTAGATATTCCCATATTAAAAATTTTATCTTTAATCTGATCTGACACTGCAAATATTTTATTGCATTTACTTAGAATATATTTATTTATTTTATCAAACAGATATGGCATAGGCGGAGATAATATATCATTGCCATGACACACTACGCTAAATATTGATTTTGTTCTAGATATTGTTTTTGCAAGTAGCGCAACCAATCCTATACTATAGCTAAAATGTGCATTTATAACATCCGGCTTAATTTGATTTAAAATTTTAGACAACTCATTGACATATAAAAGATAATAGTAATTTCCGCCTTTTACTTTCGGATTTTTATTTCCTAAAATATATAAATTATTGCATTTTGTAATATTAACCCTAGAAAATGTAGCAAGGTAGACATCAAAGCCTTGATCAATAAAATAATCAACCCACTTTGCGGTATGTATGGAATTAGAATCCGCAAGAAAAAATATTTTTTTATTTTGCATTAACGACTCTTTCAAAAAATTCTAATCTTTTTTTCTCTTTGATTGAGAAATCAAGCTTTTCTTCCGCAAATTTCCTCGCTCTTTTTTTAACATTATAATCGTTAAAAACTCTATCGACAAAATTTTTAATACTATCATGATTAATATTATTTTCATTGTTATTTAATCTTAATGATATACTAGAATCATCTAAGTCCGTATCAACATAAGCATATATAACAGGAAGTCCGCAAGCCAAATATTGCCTTGTTTTAAGCGGAGAGGCCTCATTTAACCCTTTTTTATACAAAGATAATGTTCCTATCCCTATGTCGCATTGTTGTATAATTTTTGTCGACTCTTCGCTATTAAGATAACCAAAGTATTTGATATTTGAAGTATTTTTTCCATCAATTCCTATAATATAAAATTTACAATTTTTTAAATTTTCCGCAATTGTAATTATCTTGTCTAGCCCATGCCAAGCTTGATCGGGAGTTCCTATAAAGACAAGAATAGGTTTTTCGTTTTTGTTTAATAAAACTTTATATCTAGAAACATCTACACCATTTGCTATCACTTCTATCGGTTTTTTAAAACAATCAAATTTAATTTTTAATTCCCTACTAACTGTTACAAAACCGTCTACTTTTTTTAAAATAAAATTCCTGGTAAGCATATTGTAAGCGTATGTTATTTTAGAGTGTAATTTATACTCCAAAATATCATCAGAATTTATTTCCATAACAACTGTGTATTTTTTTAAAATACTTGCTAGCCATGGAGTATATAGCATATATCTCATATACAAAATATCAAATTTAATATAATCTAACAACTTAATTAAAAAAAATGAGTTATATAAAACTCTCAAAGCAGTTGAAAGCCTCCCAAAATTTATATCAAACGGCTTTATTTTAAATATCTCATCTTTGTTTTTATCATATATAGCCAATGTTTTTGTAGATACTAAATAAAAATCGTATCCGCTTTTAGACCAAAATGAAGATTGTTGTAATATTTTCTGGACAACTCCACTATTTGAATTTAAGTCATAGTCTACAAGATAACATATTGTCAAATTTAACTCTCATTTAAATTGATTTTAACATTGTAAATTCTTTCCCAAACGGCCACGTTGTAAATTCTCCATTTAGTTCTTTCATCAAATGAATTAAAACCGTCAACCATACTTTTTATATCTGATATGAATACTAAAATTTTAGATCTACATATCTCTTTTTTCATATCCTCTTTAATACCGCTTAACCAAGTATCATTAGGCGCATTGAAACCAAATTTATTTTTTCTCCAAACAATATCAGATGGCATAAATTTATCTATTACCTTTCTTAAAATATATTTAGTCCAACCATCTTTTATTTTATAAATTGTGTTTAAGCTAAGGGAATTTTCTAAAGAAATATAATCAATAAAAGGCAATCTAGTCTCAACCGAATGCCTCATGGAATTTTTATCTTCATATCTCAAAAGAGCAGGCAAATTTGTGCTATTTATTTCATATTTTTGTAGCTCATTTATATCAAAATATTTTTTAGACAAGTGGTCTAAAAACAGGAATTGATTTTGAAAAGGCTTTAAAAAAGGAATTCTCCTTCGATATTCAACTTTTCTCAATTTTGAAAAAATTGTTCCGGCAAAGTAGGTCAATATCCACTTTATACTCATTTTTGAGTTGTTTTTATTTGAATTTCTAATCTCTTTTATGGCTCTTAACAGGCCAAATTTTTTAAATATATCAATATATATAGCAGGATAATACTTTTCATATCCTAGCAAAGTCTCATCCCCTCCTTGTCCATCAAGCATTACTTGGCAATTAAGCTCTTTGGCCTTCTTCATTACAAAATACTGCATAAATATAGAAGGACCGCCAAAAGGCTCTTCTTGAGTATATACGACTTCGTCTATATTGTTTTTAAAATCATCTAAAGTCGGTTCAACTATTTGCAGATTTAAATTACAATTTTCTGCTACTATTTGCGCAAATTTACTTTCATCGGTTTTTTTTTCAATAGACTTTGCATGTATCGCTAAAAATTTATCTTCTGAATTTTTATTGTATTCTTTAGAAGCAAAAGCTGCCACAGCCGAACTATCTAGTCCTCCACTAAGGCAAGTTCCTACTTTTACATCAGACCTCAGTCTTAACTCTATAGAGCGAGTTAAATTTCCGGCAAGCAAATTTATACTCTCATTTTCATTCAATTTTTCAACTTCTTTATCTATTTTGATATCATAATATTTTTTAATTTCAAATGTATTAGAAGATAAATCATATATCAAATTATGCGATTGTTGCAACTTGTGTATATTTTCAAAAAATGTCTCATTTGTATGCTCTTCAAATCCGGTAACTAAATAGTCGATTAATATATTTTTATTTACAAATCTATCACTATAAAATTCTAAAAGTTGCTTAATCTCCGATCCAAATATAAACTTGTCATTAACTTCGGTATAATAAAATGGTTTTACTCCAAATCTATCTCTAGAACAAAATATAATATTTTTATCCCTATCGTAAATAGCAAATGCCCACATTCCATTAAATTTATTTACACAATCTTCACCCCATTTATCATAGCTAGCTAGAATTACTTCGGTATCTGTTTTTGAGAAAAATTTATAGCCGTCTAATAAAAGCTCATTTCTAATTTCTATATAATTGTAAATTTCACCATTATAAGTAATTGTATATTTACCGTCAAGATAGCTCATAGGCTGACGACCATCTTTTGTTAAGTCCAATATAGATAGCCTTCTGTGCCCAAAAGCGAAATTTTTACCAAAAAAGAACCCTTCATCATCAGGACCCCTATGAATGATTAAATCGTTCATGTTTTTTATTTCACAGTAGTCTATTTGTTTATTTTTTTGATTAATTATTCCACTTATGCCACACATACAAATATTCCATATAGTTTTATTTCTAAATTTTGCATAATTGAATTTAACAATTATTAGGACTGATATTTAAAACAATTTGTTTAAATATATCCTTTTCCAAAACAGTTCTTAGCCTACTATTATGCCACAATAAAGAAAAATTACCATTATATTTAAAACATTTATTTTTTAGAGCTAGTATAGCAGCAGACACATCATTGGTGTTTTTAATATTCATATACTGCTCATCCATAACAGTGCATTCCATTACTACAAGAGGTCTTTGTTTGAGCTTCAGCTTTTTTCTATCAATAAAATCAAACATACTAAATTCATAACAAATTCCATATCTAAAACCACAAACATCTGCATACCCGCCGGTTGTATCATAATCAAAATTACAATATTCAAGAACGGATGGAGTTGCAGAGCTATCCCACCTTAAATAATGTTGCCTATTTCCTGCAATATTTTGGCATATATTAACTTCTTTTAAAATATTTTCAAGCATATTTTTTTGAGCTTTTGCTTTTTCTTTATCTAAATACGTTTGATAGCTTCCATGAACCCCTATTTCGTGCCCTCTTTTATAAATTTTAACTATTAGCTCCTGTATTTTTTTATCATTTAAACTATAGCTTCCGTTTCCTGGTTCTAGATTATAAGGTATAAAATAAAAGGATGCTTTTAATTTAGCTTTTTCGCATATATCCATATACCAATCAAATGTATAATTTTCATCATATTTATAATTACCTATTTTATTAAAAATATATCTTTTGATGCGGTTTATACATATACTAAAACTTTTTCTTTTGATTAAATCTCCGACACAAGTTCTAATTAAAATTTGAATATTTTTTACAGTAGGATCAAACGGTTCATCAACATCACAGCTAACAAAAAATTTTGAGTCGTGCTGTTTAAATTTTAAGCTTTTATCAAGATACAGCATCATATTTTTTAACATTTCTATATATTCATTAACAATTGGTCTATGTAAAAAATTATTCTTAAAAGCCACACTTTCTTTTGCTACAAATCGATCGTGTTTATCTCTTTTTTTATTTACATATTCTTCCCAGCGCACAAGCATAAAAAAACTAGAGGCGAATATATCCATGCCACATCTGATTTCATTGTTGTCAATATATAAATTTTTAGAACCAAATAGGATAGGGGTATTATCCTCTGGAGCAAATTGATTGCAAATATATTCTATGTTTTGCGGAATATTTTCTGACGATAAATACTCTAAATCATTTTTAAATCTGTTAAAAAAATTATCTTCAAAAATAAGAGAGTTGCCGTTTTCTAAACATATTTTCCAATC
>JAUMYH010000075.1 GCA_030528745.1 Bacteroidota bacterium | reverse complement strand
TAATATTCAAATATTTAACAAGTAATTTTAGGGGGATTTGCCTTGCAAAGGTCTCGACCATATTGACGAAGGGCGATAAAAGTTGAATTTTTCGGAGTTTTACGCTTACGACCCCAAACGGCAAATCCACAAACTGGAAGAAAGCATCGAGGAAATTGAGAAAGACAAAATACCTCTGGACAGCTATCTTATTCTTCACAGCGATGCCCGTCTGAGTGCCGAACAAAAGAAACTACTCAGTGATTACTGCCGCAGTTTACTGCCAACAAATTGATATTATGGGGGTTGAAAATAAAAAAGGTCTTTCGCTAACGAAAGACCTTTTTAGAATGATATAAGAGATTAACCTATTTTACAATTTCCATCTCTTCGATTAAATGAGCGGCATCAGCATATTTGTCGATGATGTACAACACGTATCTGATATCTACATTAATAGTGCGTTGTAATTGTTTATCAAAAATAACATCTCCTGCCATTGCTTCAATATTACCATCAAATGCCAATCCTATAAGCTCTCCTTTTCCGTTGAGTACTGGTGACCCCGAATTTCCTCCTGTAATATCGTTATCTGTCAGAAAATTTACAGGAAGTTCTCCATATTCATTGGCATATATTCCATAGTCCTTGGCTTTGTACAAATCAATTAGTTTTTGAGGAGCGTTAAATTCCTCATCATCAGGATTATGTTTAGCAATAGTTCCTTTCAGTGTGGTATAATAGTTGGATTTTGCGTCATTTTTACGAGTTGGATGATTCGGCAAACCGATCACTTTTCCGTAAGTTAGGCGTAGTGTACTATTGGCATCAGGATATTCTATATTACTCAATTTAGAGGCTCTAAGTCCTTGAACCAATAGTCTAAATGCTTTAGCATGTTGATCATCTAGTGCGATTTCTTTTTCTGATTTTGCACGATAACGCATTAACAAACTATTTGACAGCTTAAATAATTCATCATTTTCTATAGCTGATAGGTTTGGAGCGTTTAGAAAATCTGTAATATTTTCTTTAGTGGCAAAAATACTTTTTTGAATAGCTTGGTCTACATAATTCGATAAATTCCCATTATTAGATTTGGCTAATTCGGCTATATATGGTGCTATATCTTTTCCTCCTTTTTGGGCATACAAATTCAACTCATCAACCAATACATCACGCTCTAGAGGTGTATACAAGGTGTTGTAAAATTGATTGATGGTCTCTTCTATTTGTGGTCTCATTTCAAGTCGTTTAGGCTCATTTGCTTTGGCATAATCGGCTAGTTGAGCTCCCAATCGATAAGGGATTACAGCATAACTCGATGCGTTTATGAGCGAACGAAGATAATTATCGTGAGCTGCCTGTAAGTTGGTTTTGGCATAATAATCGTTAAGTTGGTCGATTACTTTTCCATATTTCTTTTTATTTTTTTTCTTGTTAGCCCATTTATTGAATTTGGCTTCATTTTCGGCTTTTATTTTAGCGGTATTATGCTGAGTAAGAGCGTCTATCATTCCTTGGCGGTTTTTCCAATAATTGGCAATACGAGCATAAGACGATGCATAATCCAAACGTACTTTTAGGTCTTTATCCATGTGTTTTTTCATAGCGTCCATAGCTACTTTCGAGCCTTCGACCCACGCAGGATAGGCAAATTTTACGTTTTGTTCAATTCCTCCTGAAGGCATCCAACGGTTTGTACGCCCTGGATACCCCAAAATCATGGCATAATCACCCTCTTTAACGCCTCCTAACGATATTGATAGTGCGTGTTTTGGTTTCATTGGAATATTATTTGGGCTGTATTCTGCAGGATTCCCTTGAGCATCGGTATATATTCTGAAGAGGGTAAAATCGCCAGTATGACGAGGCCATTCCCAATTATCGGTATCGCCTCCAAAACGCCCTATCATATCTGGTGGTGTTCCTACCAGACGAACATCTTTATAATCTTGATACACAAAATAATAAAATTCATTTCCTTGAAAAAAAGAACGAACCGACACAGTATACTTCCCTCCTTGATCATTCTCGGATTGGATTTTAGCAATTTCTTGATTGATGCGTTGTTCTCTTTGTTTTTCAGTAAGATTGTCGTTTAATACCGCCAAAATACGATCGGTAACATTATCCATACGAACAAAAAAACGCACTGATATGCTTTTGGGAGCTAATTCCTCGGCCTTTGTTTTTGCCCAAAATCCGTGCGTTAAATAATCGTTTTGTGGAGTTGAAAGTTCGGCTATCTTGTCAAAACCACAATGATGATTGGTAAGCAGTAATCCATCTTTAGAAATGATTTCGGCTGTACATCCGCCATCAAATTGCACGATGGCATCTTTAAGACTACTATTATTGATACTATAAATGTCCTCAGCTGTAAGTTTGAGACCCATTTTTTCCATTTCTTTGATGTTTTTGCCTATAAACATCAAAAACCACATTCCTTCGTCAGCTTTTAGTTTACTTGGCAGAAGTAACACTAACGAAATTAAGGTAATAAGTGTTTTTTTCATTTATAATTTAATTTATGATTTTGATTAATGATGCAATAATAAGCATATTTTTTAGTATTCGACAGATATATTAATAGTTTTTAACATTATTTAAAAAACATTCGCCAACTCTTTCGTGTAAAATAGGTTGGCGAATGTTAATAATTAGGAACAATTATATTTGATTTCGGAAAATAATTTTGTCATCAAAACTATCCAAAATAATCAGGCTATCAGTCTTGACTTCACCAGACAATATTTGTTTGGATAATTGATTAAGCACCTCTCTTTGGATTACACGTTTGACAGGTCTTGCGCCGAATTCGGGGTCAAAACCTTTAGCTGTCAGATAATCAATCCCTTCTGGTGTAGCCTCCAAGGTGATGTGTTGTTGAGAAAGCATACGAGATACGAGCTTAATTTGCAGTTCTACAATTCGGCGAATATCGTTTTGAGAAAGCGGCGTAAACATCACTATCTCGTCAATACGATTTATAAATTCGGGTCTTACGGTTTGTTTTAGCACTTGCAATACATCGTTTTTGGCTATTTCGGTAGCCTTATTAGTATTGTCTATGTAGGTTTCAAAACGTTCTTGAATAAGATGAGCACCGATATTTGAAGTCATAATAATTATCGTATTTCGGAAATCTGCCAATCTGCCTTTGTTGTCTGTGAGTCTGCCCTCATCAAGCACCTGTAACAAGATGTTGAAGGTATCGGGGTGTGCCTTTTCGATTTCATCTAAAAGCACCACCGAATAAGGCTTTCGGCGTACAGCTTCGGTAAGTTGTCCTCCTTCGTCATAGCCTACATATCCTGGAGGAGCCCCTACAAGACGGCTTACACTGTGTTTTTCCTGATATTCACTCATGTCAATACGCGTCATAGCGTTTTCATCATCGAACAAATATTCAGCTAGAGCTTTAGCCAACTCGGTTTTTCCTACTCCAGTAGTCCCTAAGAATAAGAAAGAGCCGATGGGTTTTTTAGGATCTTGCAATCCAGCTCTACTACGACGTACGGCATCTGATATGGCTATAATAGCCTCTTCTTGCCCTACAACTCTTTTGTGCAACTCTGCCTCGAGGTTAAGTAGCTTTTCGCGTTCTGACTGGAGCATTTTGGTAACTGGCACTCCTGTCCATTTGGCTACGATTTCAGCAATATCCTCAGCATTAACCTCTTCTTTAATTAAAGCACTTTCATTCTGGTTGGTTAGTTGTTCTTGTAAGTGGTCTAACTTCTGTTGAGCTTCTTTGATACGCCCATATCTGATTTCTGCTACTTTTCCATAATCGCCATCGCGTTCGGCTCTATCGGCTTCAATTTTGTAATTTTCGATTTCTATTTTACACCCTTGTATATTGTCAATCAGATTTTTTTCGTTTTGCCATTTCGTAAAAATCTCATTGCGATCTTCTTTCAGATTAGCCACTTCCAAAGAAAGCATTTTGAGTTTGGCTTCATCATTTTCACGTTTAATAGCTTCAATTTCGATTTCTAATTGCATAATTTTTCTGTCCAAAACATCTAATTCTTCAGGTTTTGAATTAATTTGCATACGTAATCGAGATGCGGCTTCGTCCATCAAATCAATAGCTTTATCTGGTAAAAATCGATTGGTGATATATCGTTGTGATAATTCGACCGCAGCTATAATAGCATCGTCTTTGATTCGTACTTGATGGTGAGTTTCGTATTTATCTTTAATACCTCGAAGTATTGATATAGCACTTTCGGTATCTGGTTCGTCTACTATAACTTTTTGAAAACGGCGTTCAAGGGCTTTATCTTTTTCAAAATACTTTTGATATTCATCAAGGGTAGTAGCTCCTATGGCTCTGAGTTCTCCTCTTGCCAAGGCAGGTTTGAGGATATTGGCAGCATCCATAGCTCCTTCACCGCCACCTGCTCCTACTAGGGTATGTATTTCGTCTATAAATAGTACGATATCGCCTTGTGCTGAGGTTACTTCTTTGACCACCGATTTGAGCCTTTCTTCAAATTCGCCTTTGTATTTAGCACCAGCAATTAAAGCTCCCATATCAAGAGAATATACGGTTTTTTCTTTCAGATTTTCAGGCACATCTCCTTGTACTATACGATGTGCAAGACCTTCGGCTATGGCTGTTTTACCCACACCTGGTTCGCCCACCAACATCGGATTGTTTTTTGAACGTCTTGACAAAATTTGCAACACGCGTCTTATTTCCTCATCGCGTCCTATTACTGGGTCGAGTTTGGCTTGTAGAGCCATCTCATTAAGGTTTTTGGCGTATTTGTTCAAGGCGTTATAGGTCTCTTCCTGACTTGCCGATGTTACGCGTTCACCCTTTCTGATTTCGGCAATTGCGGCTAGTAAACCATTTTCGGTTACTCCCTGATCTTTAAGCAATTGTGCTACTCTAGATTTCGATTTAAGTATAGCCAAAAGCAGATGCTCGATAGACACGTATTCATCGTTCATATTTTTAGCAATATTCAACGACTCATTGAGCATAACCGAAGCATCTCTTGAGAGCATCAATTCGGCTGAAGAAGTCTTGGCGAAAGATTGAATAATCTGCTCCAAATTTTGTTTTACACCTTCGGAATTAACACCTATCTTTTTGAATAAAAATGTAATTACGTTTTGGTCTACTTCAAATATTCCTTTGAGTATATGTTCATTTTCTATCTGCGGATTTTGGTAGCCTTGAGCTATCTGTTGAGCTTTTTGAATGGCTTCCTGAGCTTTGATTGTAAAATTGTTAAAATTCATAGTTTAATTGTTTTTGCTATTATTCAATCAAGTTTTGTACCTGAAGCAAAAACAAGACTTTTTGTCATTAAATCGCATTTTTTAATCACAAAATAACGACTTTTTGTCATTCTTTAAGTAATTTTATATTGAATTTCACAAAAAAAGCTGCCCTTTTCGAGGACAGCTTTCCAATTATTAAATAAAAACATTAAATAGAATCTTCAGTTTTTCATATTAGAAAGTAAAGTCGAATCCTGCGGTAATAAATCGTTCCAATCCTACGCGAATACCTTGTGGATTACGCGATACAATGTATTTCTCGTTTAATAAGTTTTTAGCAGAAACAGACAATCTCAATCCTGTATTTTTGAACTGATAATAAGCCGTAGCATCTAAAACGAATCTAGAGTCAATACGCCCTACAAGTCCGTTGGGCGTTGGGATTACAGTATTGTTTCGGTCATTAAATTGTTCTGACACGTAATTTCCGAATACCGAAACGCCCAATCCGTTAGTAAAATCAGCTGATACATAACCATTTATAATATATTCTGGAGAATATGGCAAGAAGTTTTGGATTACATCATTACCAGCAAATTTGGCTTGTGAATAAGTAAAGTTTCCTCCAAGGCTTACTGACTGCTCAGATCCTAAGGCTCTAGCAACGTCAAAATTAACATCTACCTCAATACCTTTATGTTTGGTTTTACCTCCACTAGCCACTCCCGATGGGTTAATAGCTGTATTAACAGGGATAACTTGATTATCAAAATCCATGTAGAATAATGTAGCACTAAAATTCAGGTAATCAGCGGTTGCAAATCTAGCACCTAGTTCGTAATTAACGCTTTCTTCTTTATCAATCTGACTAGCAACACCTGAAGGAGTTATGGCTGATTTAACCTGTGGAGGGGCATATCCTTTGTGTACACCTGCAAATATAGTGGCATTATCCGATAAATTATAGTTAATTCCTAAACCTGGCAAAATGGCAAACGAATTACGAGTAAACGAAACCAAGGTATCGGCTGTTACAGTATTTCCTCCTACATTAAATCTACCTCTGTAAATACGTCTTTGGTAATCATAGTTTTCGAGTCTGATTCCGTATTCAGCAGAAAGTTTGTTTGTAATTTTGGTATTATTGATAGCAAAGAAGCTGATTGCGTTTCCGTCACGCACTTCGTTATCACGCATATTTCCTCCCCAACCATTAGGTTTGGCTGTTTGTATAAATTGCTCGTTGGCACGTTCTCTAAGGTATCTCGCTCCTATTTTGGCTCTATTTTCTACACCAAAAGTATTGTGATTGATTAGCAATTTGGTTTCTATACCTCCTACTTGATACTGTCTGTTTCGCCAATCAGCTTTGTTACTCATAAATATAGAACTTCCGTCTGTAAGGTTTGAATCGCCCCAAACCACTCCGTTAGAGTTGGCGTTAGCTCCATCACGAGTAAATTGTTGTCTACGCCAATTTCTTTGGATTCCATAGGCATAAGCTGTAGTTTGTAGACGAACTCTTTCGTTAAAATAACGTCAGTTCGATATAAAAAAAGTAGTTTTAAATTTTGAAAAAAGGGATATTT
>JAUMYH010000074.1 GCA_030528745.1 Bacteroidota bacterium | reverse complement strand
AAACTATTAAAAAAATGGCAAAAAAAATTGAAGTAAAAGAATTATTAGAAGCAGGTGTTCACTTTGGACACATGACTAGAAAATGGAATCCGAATATGGCTCCTTATATATATATGGAGAAAAATGGAATCCACATCATAAATTTATACAAAACAGTAGCTAAAATAGAAGAGGCTTCAGAGGCTCTTAAGAAGATAGCTGCATCTGGCAGAAAGATTCTTTTTGTAGCTACCAAAAAACAAGCAAAAGATATAGTTGCAGAAAAAGCAAAGTCTATAAATATGCCATACATCACTGAGCGTTGGCCAGGTGGTATGCTTACAAACTTTGTTACTATCCGTAAGGCTGTTAAAAAGATGGCTTCAATCGATAGAATGAAAAAAGACGGTACCTTTGACACTTTGTCTAAAAAAGAAAAACTTCAGGTAGAGCGTTTGAGAGCTAAGTTGGACAAAAACTTAGGTTCAATTGCGGATATGACCAGAATACCAGCTGCACTATTTGTGGTAGATATAATGGCAGAACACATTGCGGTAAAAGAAGCACAAAAATTAAACATTCCAGTATTTGCTATTGTGGATACAAATTCAGATCCTCGTGAGGTGGATTACGTAATCCCAGCAAATGATGATGCTTCAAAATCAATCGATAAAATCTTGTCGATAGTGGCAGAATCTATACAAGAGGGCGTTGCCGAAAAAGGAAATGCTCCTGAGGCGGTAGCAGAAACTCAAGCAGCTACACAAGAATAAATAAACAGACTGAGAAATTACCCAATGAAGTAGTTTCTCAGTTTTTTAAAAATAAAACAAGAATAAAAACAAAATTTATGGCAAATATTACTGCAGCAGATGTAAATAAATTAAGACAGGCTACAGGAGCAGGTATGATGGATTGTAAAAAAGCTCTTGTAGAGGCTGAAGGAGATTTTGATAAAGCAATTGAAATATTGCGTAAAAAAGGACAAAAAGTGGCAGCAAATCGTTCTGATAGAGACTCTTCAGAGGGAGCAGCTGTAGCTTTTGTTAATTCAGAAAAAACTAGAGGTGTTGTACTTACACTTAATTGCGAAACAGACTTTGTTGGTAAGAATGAAGGCTTCGTAGCTCTAGCTAAAGAATTGGCTCAGAAAGCTATCAATTTTGACTCTAAAGAAGATTTCGTAAACTCTAAATACAACGATGCTATTACCGTAGCTGAAAAACTAATAGAGCAAACAGGTGTAATAGGTGAAAAAATCGAAATCGGCGGATTTGAGATTTTGGAAGGTAACTACGTAGGGTCGTATGTTCACGGAAACAAAAAAGCAGCTCTTACGGCACTTACTAACCGTATAGACAAAGCAGAAGAATTGTCAAAAGATATTTCAATGCAAGTAGTGTCAATGGGTGCTGAAACGCTTTCGTACAAAGATTTCGATCCTGCTTACATAGCTAGTGAGGTTGAGGCTCGTATAGCTGCAATTGAAAAAGAAAATGAGGAATTGGTACGTTTAGGAAAAACACTTAAAAATGTGCCGAAATACGTTTCGTTTGCTCAACTTACTCCAGAGGTGTTGGCTCAGGCCGAAGCAGATGCTAAAGCAGAGTTGAAAGCAGAGGGTAAACCAGAGCAAATTTGGGATAAAATTATACCAGGTAAAATGCAACGTTTTATCAGCGATAATACATCTTTAGATCAAGAAAAAGCACTTTTGGATCAGAACTATATTGGAGACGAGAGTAAAAAGGTGGCTGATTATGTGAAAACTTTTGGAGATGTTGAAATCCAAGGGTTCAAAAAAGTATCACTAGGATAATTTAGTTTTTTGTTTTCATAATATATAAGGTGGAAAACTCCGTAAAGTTTCGGCTTTCGGAGTTTTTTGTTTTGTGTAGATAAAGTTTTTACTACCTTTGTAAGATATTTTTACTACCATGGACACTTCGCAAAAAAGAGTAGCTTTTTATACTTTGGGTTGCAAACTTAATTTTTCAGAAACTTCAACTATTGCTAGGAGTTTTCAGCAAGAAGGATTCTCGAGAGTAGAATTTGAACAACCAGCCGATATTTACGTAATTAATACCTGCTCTGTTACCGACAATGCAGACAAACAATTCAAGCAAATTGTTCGGAAAGCATTGAAGGTTAATGACAAAGCCTTTGTGGTGGCTGTGGGATGTTATGCACAACTCAAACCCCACGAATTGGCAGATGTAGATGGTGTGGATTTGGTGCTGGGGGCTACTGAAAAATTTAAAATCACAGATTACATTAACGATTTGTCCAAAAATGATTTTGGACAAGTGTATTCGTGCGAGATAGAAGAGGCTAATTTTTACGTAGGAAGTTATTCTGTGGGCGATAGAACACGTGCTTTTTTGAAGGTGCAAGATGGTTGTGATTACAAATGCACATATTGTACCATTCCTTTGGCAAGAGGTATTTCTAGGAGCGATACTTTGGAAAATGTGTTGAAAAATGCCAAAGAAATATCAGCCCAAAACATCAAAGAGATTGTACTCACAGGTGTAAATATAGGAGATTATGGAAAGGGCGAATTTGGTAATAAAAAACACGAGCATACTTTTTTTGATTTGGTACAAGCCTTAGATAAGGTCGAAGGGATAGAAAGGCTTAGAATATCATCGATAGAGCCTAACTTACTGAAAGATCAGATTATCGATTTTGTTTCGCAGAGCCGTACATTTGTGCCTCATTTTCACATTCCGTTACAATCGGGAAGTAACGATGTGTTGAAGAAGATGAAACGCAGGTATCTTCGAGAATTATACCTTGAACGAGTACAGAAAATCAAATCAGAAATGCCCGATGCGTGTATAGGCGTAGATGTTATAGTCGGATTTCCAGGCGAAACAGACGAACATTTTATGGAAACATATAATTTTCTGAATAATTTGGACATCTCGTATTTACACGTATTTACGTATTCTGAAAGAGATAATACAGAGGCTGCCGCAATGGAAGGGGTGATACCGCAACAGGTACGAAGCAAAAGAAGTAAGATGTTGCGTGGTTTGTCCGTAAAGAAAAGGCGTTATTTTTACGAAAGTCAGCTCGGAAAAGTAAAAAAAGTATTGTTTGAAAACGAAAACCATCAGGGGTATATACATGGATTTACGGAAAATTATATAAAAATAAAAACTCCGTGGAATCCTGAACTAGCCAATACCTTGCACGATGTAAAACTTACTCATATTGACGATGATGGATTAGTGAGGATACAATTTGTCTGAACTATTCTACAGAAAATAATTGTATAAAAAGGGATAAACTAATATCTTTGCCAACAAAAAAGAAATCATGATAAATAAAAATATTAAACTCGCAATAATAGTCCTTTTGTTTGTAGTAGCGATATGGCAATTTTATGAAGATTATATCGGAAACGGTATTTTCCTAATATTTTTAGCCTCAATAGTAACGTTGTTTTATTTTAAAAATGAAGTTATCATAATGACGTTATTAAAACTCAGAAAACAAGATTTTGACGGAGCAAAACAATGGCTCAACAAAATTAAGAAACCTGAGGATTATTTGGTTCAAGGTCAGCAAGGGTATTTTTATTTTTTGTCGGCTCTTACTGATATTCAAACCAACCTTAACGAGGCAGACCGCAAATTCCGTAAGGCTGTAGAATTGGGCATCAAGGGCGATGATTTGGCGTTGGCAAAGCTCAATATGGCAGGAGTGGCGATGAGTCGCAGACGCAAATTAGAGGCTACCAATTTGCTTAACGAAGCCAAAAAATTGGATACCAAGAATATGCTTAAGGAACAAATCAGCCAGATGAGAGAACATCTCAAAAGAATATAATTTAGAGTTTTCCGAATATTTTCTTTAATTTGAGCCAAAGCACCCCAAGTATACCCTCGCGGATGATACCTCTGGATATTTTTGACTCTCCTTTGGTGCGGTCGGTGAATATAATAGGTATTTCCTTGATTTTGAATCCTTTGCAATAAGATTTGTATTTCATTTCTATCTGAAAGGCATATCCGATAAACTCAATCTTGTCGAGGTTGATTTCCTCTAGTACTTTTCTACTATAACATATAAAACCAGCTGTAGTGTCTTGTATGGGGATACCAGTTATGAAACGCACGTACACCGATGCAAAGTACGAAAGCAGCACTCTAGATAAAGGCCAATTTACTACATTCACGCCAGTAATATACCTTGAGCCTATTGCAATATCCATTCCTTCGTAGGCACAGGTTTGGTAGAGTCTGGAAAGGTCTTGAGGGTTGTGTGAAAAGTCGGCATCCATTTCAAAAATATAATCGTATTGATGCTTTAAAGCCCATTTAAAACCATGGATATAAGCCCTGCCCAAGCCCGATTTTCGGAGTCGGACTTCTAGGTGGAGGTTCGGATATGTTTCTTGTAAGGCTCGAACCCGCTGATGTGTGCCATCTGGAGAGTTGTCGTCTACAATCAAGATGTCGAAATTTTGCTCAAGAGACACAATTGCCTTAATGACATCTTCAATGTTTTCGATTTCATTGTAGGTAGGAATTATAACCAGTTTTTTAGGCATCGATCAAGAGCAATTATAGAGGATTGTATTGGATAGCTTCCCATGGCATTTTCTTTAAATCAACGTAAAAATAATTGACGTTATCTTTCTGATCAAAATTACCGTTTTTGTTAATATCTTCGACTGTTCTGAAGTAAAGTCTATTTTGAGTTTCTACAAAATCCCAATCGATAACTTCTTCGAGTTCTTTTGATAGCTTGACGAATTGCTGTCCGTTGATAAGGCTCAAATACAGTGCCTTGATGTCGTTAGAGTTGATGATACCGTCTTTGTTAGTATCTTGGTCGGCAAGGGTGTACACCAAAACTCCGAGGTTGTTTTTTGTATAAAAATCTTGTAGATAGGTTACAGTATGGATTTCTAATATTTGTGAAGTTAGCGGTCTAAATTCGGTAGAATCAATATGTTGAAATTTTAAATTTGACAGAAAACCAGTAATTTCGTAACGATTGTAGTTCGATATGTGATAGCTGGTCGAGGCAATTTTACTGCTGAACTTTTGGTCTTTACTTTCGTAAATTCTGACATCGCCAACGGCAAAAATCAAATATTTAGAATTGTCAATATGTATAGGCAAATCGGCAACCTGTACCCGCGATGAATCTACGATTACAGAAGTTTCTGGCACTGTATTTTCAGATTCTGTGTATTTTAATTTAGGTGTCTCTACGTCTTTTTTGCATCCTATCATTATAATAAGAGGGATGATATGCAGCAATATTTTTTTCATATTGATATATGTTTTCAAGGAAAGTCAAAAATAATAAAAATCTTTAAAATGTGAAAAATAATTGTTGTATAATGTACAGATTTTTTAAAGATTCGGAATGTAGAGCTGTAAAAATAACCCCATAACAACGATGTTATTGTTATGGGGCAATCATGAAAAAAATGAATTATAATTCTTTAAATCTTTCAAAATGAGCCTTTTCTAGAGCCTCTCTGTGGTCAGGGTGTGCTATACTGATGAGCAGTTTCGAGCGTTGTTTCATATTTTTTCCATAAAGATTCACCACGCCGTATTCTGTAACCACATAATGAGCGTGTCCGCGGGTTGTAACTACTCCAGCACCATTTTTGAGCATAGGGGTAATTTTTGATACGCCTTTGTTGGTAATTGAGGGCATAGCAATAATGGCTTTGCCACCTTCTGAAAGAGCCGCACCGCGCATAAAATCCATCTGTCCACCTATCCCAGAATATTGATATGTACCTATCGAGTCAGCACAAATTTGTCCTGTAAGGTCAATTTCTAAAGCAGAATTAATAGCCACTACCTTAGGGTTTTTTCGTATTACCGCCGCATCGTTTACGTGAGTTACATTCATAAAAGAAATGCTCGGATTATCATCAATAAAGTCGTACAATTTGCGTGTACCTGCAGCAAAGGCTGTTACGGTAAGCCCTGGGTGAATTTTCTTTTTTTCGTTGGTAATCACGCCTTTTTGTATAAGAGGAATAATTCCGTCCGAGAACATTTCAGTATGTACTCCGAGGTCTTTATGATTGGTCAGATTGCTCAAAACAGCATTTGGAATAATACCAATACCAGCCTGAAGGGTAGAACCATCTTCGATAAGGGCAGCTACATTTTGTCCTATTTTACTCGAAATTTCGTCTTCCTTGTTGTAATCTACTTCCAAAAGCTCGTCTTCGCACCATACCAAAGCATCAAATTTTGAAAAGTGTACCGAAGAATCTCCGTGTGTACGGCACATTTTTGGATTTACCTGAGCAATGATTTTTTTGGCAGTACGTACTGCAGTCCAAGCCGCATCGATAGAAGTACCCAAAGAACAATATCCGTGCTTGTCAGGAGGAGATACGTGCAATATGGCAACATCTAAAGGCAAATACCCATTGGTAAACAATTTAGGTACTTCGCTCAAAAACACTGGAATACTTCCGCCATAAGGGCTGTTTGCCCATTCTCTAATATTGGCAGATACAAAAAGAGAGTTCAGATAAAATGATTCTGTAACTTTGGGGTCTTTCCATTTAATATCACCAAAAGTACTGATAGACACTAATTCGACATCTTTAATTTCTCCAGCTCTTTCGAGTAAGGTGTTTACCAAATATAGAGGAGTGGCAGCACTACCGTGTATGAATACGCGGTCGCCACTTTGTACGAGTTGTACTGCTTCTTTTGCAGAAATATACTTAGGCATAATTGATACTGTTAGGTTTGATTTTTCTTTTGCAAAACTATTACAAAAAAGTGCTTTATCAAAGTTGAAAAACATTAAAATATTGTGAAAATAGTTGAATAAAATAGGGTATAAATTTCGTTATATGGATAAAAGATATTACTTTTGGGGATATAAAATATAAAAATCGTTTTTATGGAATACAGAGTTGAAAAAGACACTATGGGCGAAGTGAAAGTCCCTGCCGACAAATACTGGGGAGC
>JAUMYH010000073.1 GCA_030528745.1 Bacteroidota bacterium | reverse complement strand
AAAAAGTACAATAAGAAATATATGTTATCAGGAGTTGCTAATTGAGGACTCCTGTATTTTTTTGAGAGGTGCTATATGTTAAGGGTATTGAAAGAGTATAAAATTTTGATATTTTTTATTTTTATTATAATTTTATTGAGGTTATTTGTAGCAGAAATTTTTATTGTTAGTGGACGGTCTATGGATTTTACTTTGCATGATAATGAAAGAGTAATAGGATTAAAACAATTTAACATAGATAGATTTGATGTAGTGGTTATGGACAGTCATAAAGATAAGCTGTATGTAAAAAGAGTTATAGGACTCCCAGGTGATAAAATAGAGTATAAAAATGATGAACTTTATGTGAACGATATACTGATAGAAGAACCTTATTTGGATGAACATAAAGAGAATAGTATTGAAAAAATCACTGAGGATTTTATTGTTAAAAAAATCCCAAATAACAAATATTTTGTTATGGGGGACAATAGAACCAATTCTTTAGATAGTCGAAAAATAGGTTTTATAGATAAAGAGGATATATTAATGGAAGCTGTTTATATAGTGTGGCCTTTAGATAAAATAGGGATAGTAGATTGAATTAATTAAGGAACCATACCCTGTTGTCTTACTCTTTATATGCCTTATATCAAGTGTTTACGTGAAGACAACAAAGTTGTGCAACAAAATTTTTAATAAAGAGCTACCTTAAAGGTAGCTCTCTTTTTTTATTAAAACAAGTATGGGATACAATTTGCAAACATAAATACAATTCAGATGATATGTTATAATAATAAAGAAAGAGGAGTGATAATGATGACTGCACAGGAAGAATTTTTAGAATTAGTTACCACTAATTCTAAATTACTATCAGATGACTCTATTAAAACACTAACAGCGATTTTACGTTTATGTTTGTATAAAGATTGTCGTGAGCATGCTCTAAGTGAGACACGTCAAGCACTTGCTGATAAATCACATATTGAAGAGGTAGAGCTAGATGAATGGGATAAACAAGCTATTGCAGACTATGAAAATAATCCTAATCCAGAGTTTACTACTATCGAAGAGATAGCCCAGGAGTTTGGTATCAACTTGTGATGTCGATAAAGAGTGAATTAGACCGTATTCAAATTAAATACAGAAAAGAGTGATTTTATGTCAGTTTTATTAGCGGTGAGATTTGATAAGAAGTTGAACGACTGTTTAACTAAAGTCGCAAAGGCAAATAATATAACAACAGCAGATTTTATCAGACGGGCAGTGAAAGAACAACTAAGCCTACTAGCGTATTTAAATGATAATTGCGACTATATGGATGAGACGGAACAAGAAGAAATCGAAGCACTTAATATTGATTTTGAGGACTTAAACTAAAGGGTTAAGGGAATAAGAGTATAGCTAACGATAATTATTCAGGTTCTTTTAAAAAAGAGAAACCTCTCAGATATCAAATATCTGAGAGGTTCATTTCATGTTATTTATCTTTTCGGAAAAATTTTAAATAGTCTAATTTAGCATGCATTATATGCGAGATAAAAACTTGCTTTGACTTCTCTAGCACGTGATAAAACACAAGATATTCATGTAATACTAAACATCGAGTGATGTGAGGGGGATAAATCATTTCTCCCACACGTTCATCGGCATTAAATCCAACAAAAGGGAAATCCTCTAACTTCTCCAATCCAGTTAAAATGTTATTCATTGTATTATCGGCTGCTTGCCGAGAAAAGAATTGTTCTTCGATATAATCTCTAATTTCTTTTAGTTGTTCTTTAGCCTTTTTAGAAAAAATAATCGTGTATTGCATTGGTTTAGATGCCAAGATAATTTTTAACCTCACTCATAGAATAGGTATCTCCGTTCTCGAAATCATCAAAACTTTGTTTGATTTCAGAACGTAGTTCTTCAAGGATTCGTTTTTTCTCGAGATCATTTTTAGTTTCAAAAGGCAAAGATTTATTTTGAACGACATATTCTAAAAAAAGATTGAAGCTAGTAGTCATATCGAGGTTTTGAGAGGTAATAATCTTTTTGGCTTTTTCAAGTAGTGTGCGATTAGTTTTGAAGTTTACTTGCGCATCTTTGTTTGCAATAGTCATTGTACATCACTCCTTTAATGTTATTATAACACAAAATATATCCTCGTATAGCTAGGGATATACAAAAACGAGATAATCAACAGCTGATTAACTTACTTTATCAAATCGACCAAATAAGTCCAATACAGCCATTTTGACTATTATCCATATAAAGTGTCGAAAAACGGATTAAAACACCTGAAATCGGCTTTATTTAAGTCATTTTTGATGAAATACACAATTTTACAGCGATTGATATAATAAAAAGGTGAATAGTACCAATTTAGGAGGAACAACAGATGAGTAAGATAGGCTATGCACGTGTGAGTACCAAACAACAGAATTTAGGCAGACAAATGGAGTTATTGGAATCAGAAGGGACATTCAAGATTTTTTCAGATAAAGAAAGTGGCAGCTCTCGTTCAAGACCGGGACTAGAAGCGTTGTTATCGTTTATACGTGAAGGAGATATTGTGGTAGTGAGTGAATTAGACCGATTAGGACGTAGTCAACAAGATTTAACGGATATACTCCAGGAGATTCAACAAAAGGGTGCGACGATCGAGGTATTAAATCTCCCCTCTTTTAAAGGCATTGAAGATGATAATTTACGCCGATTGATCAATGCATTTATGTTGGAATTGTATAAATATCAATCGGAGAGTGAGCGGAAAAGAATCCGAGAAAGACAAGCACAAGGTATCGCTTTAGCAAAACAAAAAGGCAAATATAAAGGTGGCAAACCGAAATACCAAGAACATGACCCACGCTTACAACATGCGTTTAAATTATATCAAGAGGGCATGACAGAGAAAGAAGTTGAAGTGATAACAGGCATCAATCGCAGAACATTTCAACGGTATCGAATGAAGTATAATGTCCAACGTTAATTCATTCATTCTTGCATTATTTCGTTCGTAAAAAATAAAAATGAGAGCATCATTTTACAGAAAAAAGAACAGTTATATTGAATTTATTTTAATTTGTTTCACAAACTTTTTTTGCATACATTCAATACAATTCATTCCATTTATTTCGCGTAAACCTGAATCATTAACGGAGCAGTCTGCTATTAAAAAGTAGAATATTTTATCTAACTAGACACTGAAAAAGGGGATTGGGGGAACCCCAAAAGGGAATCGGAACATTCAAGAA
The DNA here is from genome assembly GCA_030528745.1 of Bacteroidota bacterium. Classification (GTDB taxonomy): domain Bacteria; phylum Bacteroidota; class Bacteroidia; order Flavobacteriales; family Flavobacteriaceae; genus Flavobacterium. Next base: position 4,030 of record JAUMYH010000073.1, on the reverse strand, counting down.
TTTTACCGATTTTTCGCAATTGTCATGACAAGTGCTAATCTTGCAAAGTTTGATAAGGAGTCAACTGTTATCGACTAAAAACACCTATCAGATGTTATTTTGAATCAAGTGTAGGTGTGAAAAGTTGTTGGAATGAATGTTAAGTGACATAAAAATAGATACCTGAAGAATAAAATTACCAGGATAAGACAACACAAAAAACGCAGAATACTCGTCTCATTAGTGAAGTAATCGAGTGAAGAATTCACCTAAACATTCACAAACTTTCGCAACGGTATTCCTTATAAAACTGTCCCGATTAATCAACTATTTTTTCGAATTATTCCTTTTTTTAGGTAAAATAATCTTTCGACAAAGTAATGAATTGACACAAAATGAGGGGGATTAATGGTAAAAATGAATGGGCTAAAAGGTGGGTTAAGCATCAAAAAGTGTAGGCTGTTTTGTGGATTTTCGTTAAAATTTGAAAGCAAAAAAAACATCATCTGAACCCCTTGTACTACAAGGTCCCTCACGAAAAGTGGGGACAGTTCTCCTTATGCTCAATAATAGACAGTTTGGGTTCGTAAAGAACACTTTAATTGATAAGCTGTATCGGTTATAATAAACAAGTCGCATGCACTAAATAGCGTCAGCTAGGAGGTGAGCTTTATGTGTAACCAAATCTTCGAACTTGTCATCATACCGATTTTTGTCGGGATAGTGATTGAACTATTCGCTTACTGGTTGAATAAGCGAAATGATGATTAATCATGCGACCTCTTTCAACCTGAGTATCTAACTTGCCGCTGGATACGAAAAAAGACACCAGTTTATCCCACTGGTGTCTTTTGCTTTATGTGCAAAGATCTTCGAACTTCTTGCATAATTATTGTATCAATTAAACATAAAATTGTCAAACTAACTCAATTTAATCGATAAAAAAAATAAGATTTCTCCTACCAAAAAAAAGACACCTTTATTCTTTTAGGGGTGTCTTTCAGTTTATGTTGAAGCTTTGGATTAAAGTTATGCGTTACCTAATAATTCTTCACAAATGAGTTCCAGTACGGTGTTATTACGCTCAATCACTTCTAATAAAGTGAGTTCATTGGTTTGTTGTGACATGTGATTCACTTGAACAGCATCTGCTAAAATATATTCAGTTAAAATATGTCGAACAAATGCACTTCTCGATTTGAATCTTCTACGCTTTGCTAATTCATCTAGTTTTAACATGGTGACCTCGCTGATACCTCTAACGATTAGACATTTAGTCATTATTTAGCTCCTTTATGTGCGCCAATACTTTCATAATTACTTCTGTATTTTTTTCAATAATACTTCCTAGTTTCGCCTGTCTTTTTTCCTCTTCAACTTGATACGGTAACAAACCATTGTGTCGCTGATAGTCCTCTAATAGCGACACTAAAAAAGCATTCAACGACGGATAATATAATGTCTTAGCTTCTTCAATTAAAAATTGTTTTAGACTCTCGTCTACACCACGAATTTTGATTTCTCCCATAAGCAACCACCTTTATTATTTCTATTTTATTAAACTAGATTCACTAGATAAACATACAAAAAATCAGTTCAACTTCTCTGATTTCACAATCTTTAACAAGAATTAGTAAAGAGCATAAGGCAAACTGTCCCCACACAAGGTGTGAACCCTTGCAGTGCAAGGGATTTGCGTGATATCAAAAAGTTTGTGAAGCCCTCTGTTTGGAGTGCTATCTGTCCTCCATCTATTTCAAGAAATTACACGTGATACGTGTATAAACCTCCTTTTAGCCCTCTGTTTAGAGTGCTAAGCACTCCAAACAGAGGACCGAACACACGTTCATTTTTCGCCATTTTTGATGAGTTTTTTTGAAAGGCTACACTCGTTTTTTGAATAAAAAAGGTTTCATTTAATGAACGGTTTTCGTGCTAAAGGGGTGTTAGAAATTAAGCACTAAAAGCATGCGAACCACTTACTTTTTTGACTTTTGACGTGTATAGTCTTTGAGTTCTAAAGTGTCTAACATGAATTCAAATCTCTTTCTTTGGTCGGCACTTAATTCTTCAATTTCACGTAAACACATTTGTTCTACAGCATCTTTTTGAGAGTCATAAATGCCTAAATTTGCGAAAGCGGTTAGCATATTTCGAACGTGATTATCCACTTTGATGGTTGCCCTTTCTGTTTCGCTTTTGACACCTAGTTTTTGTGGAGAATGGGAACTATGGCTAGTCATTTTTTCGATATTAAATGAATTTCTATCTACTTGTTTTTCAATGACAGGATTAGGTTTTCTTTCTATGTGTTTTCCTTTATTTAGCATGCCTTTAACCATTATTTATCCCCTAACCTTTCGAGCAATTCATTAGCAACATCTGTAAATATTGTATGAACATTTTTGTCATGAACGCCTCTATCTGTGATTCCTTGTACATCATGTCTTTTAATACGTTCTAGTGTGGGTATCTTGTTTTCAAAAATATATTCATAGCCAAATTCTTTTTCTGCTAATTCAAGTATTTGTGTATCAACTAGAGCGTTTCGTTTGCTTAATACAGGTAAAACACCTAAAACATCGCAGTCTGCGTTAAACTCATCTATGAGTGTGGATTGTAAATACTGTATTAACTGTTCTGCCCCGGTCAGACTTCTTTCTTGAGTTTGAAGCACTATAACGATTTGATCGCACGCAAAGAATGCAGAGTCATTTAATAAAGATAATGTAGGAGGAACGTCTAAGAATATGTAATCATAGTTGTCTATTATTCCAGATAGAAAAGATTTTAGGAAGCTTACTCTATCGATTTCACGGTCAAACTTTTGCTCAAGGTACCTAGGGTACACGGAGAAATCAACAGCATTTGGAATCAAATCAAGATTATCTCCAATATTTATAATCAATTTGTCAGGGGATAATTCTTCAATAATTCCTGTCATTAAGCTAGTTTCTATTGTTCGAATTCGTGTATTTTCCATATTAGTTTTAATCATAAGCGAGGTTAAGTTAGCTTGTGCATCTAAGTCAATCAAAAGAACTTTTTTTCCCAGACGAGCAAGATTATATCCAATCAAAGCTGTTGTAGAAGTCTTTCCTACGCCACCTTTAAAGTTTGCAAGCGACAAAATTTTACCCATAAAAAATCCCTCCGTGGTGTACAACGTGTTTTGTTTAATTATAACACACCCCTAGCCAATGCACAAACAAAATGGTAGACAGGTGTACAAGTAGACATGTACACCGTTTGGAAAAACGGGTTTTTTTCTCTTACGATATGTGTTAGCATGCATTCGTAACTGAATAACCGATTCATCAAGGAATGAATCACGAGCGTAGGGGACAAGCTGCGAGCTTTGAAGGATAGCAACAAAGGGGACAAGTTTGGGCGGAGCTATTTCTCAGAAATTCGCCCCATTCGACAAAAGCGTTTACCTCATGGACGTGTTGAATGAGCGTGGTGCCGGCGCAAACGGGCAGGGTGGAAATACGAGCTGAAAAGCTGGTGGAATTAAGCGATACACTATGGGCGTATTTATAGCGTGCTTAATTCGAAGTAAAACTTCCAACTCATGGGTATGTGATAGTGGCTCCGGTCGTCTGACTGACGGTAGAACCTCCAACATAGTTGCGCTCTATTTTGACAGAATAAATGCTTATTTTAGTCAAAATAGGGTACAACTATGTTCAACACCAGCCATCTTCCCTCTAGTAGACACCTGGCGTAGCACCTTGGCAAGTACTTTTTTACTTTTCCCGAAATAAATTAACTTTAGTTGAATCAAAGAAGATTAATGGTGATTGTTTTCTAGTTCATAATGAATTATATTAAACTATACCGAACGCTCTCTAGTAGATATCGTATATTTCTCATTTGAAAGTTTTTTTATTTGAAAGGATGTTTATTATGAATGTAGATAAGATTATTGAAGTAAAAAATTTATATAAGAGTTTTTCTGGAAAATTAGTTATTAATGATTTATCATTTGTTGTAAAAAAAGGAACTATATTTGGTCTTCTTGGACCGTCAGGGTCAGGAAAAAGTACAA
>JAUMYH010000072.1 GCA_030528745.1 Bacteroidota bacterium | reverse complement strand
AATATTCAAATGTTTAATAAGTAATTTTAGGGAGATTTGCCTTGCAAAGGTCTCTCAATTTGAAAGTTGGGGTTTAGTGCTTACTGAAGCCCAACAAGCGGGAGTTGTCCCTATCGCCTTTAACTGTTCTAAAGGAGTTGAAAGTATATTATCTCCTTCGTGGGAAAATGGAGTGCTGATAGAAAATTTTGATATGAAAGCCTATGAAGAAGCCCTTGTTAGGTTAATGACTGATGAAGATTTACGACATAACATACAGAAAAACATTATAGAAAAATCTCAGTTATACGACCTAGAGTATATTGGAGAAAAATGGCATCATTTATTCCAAAAACTTCTTAAATAAGAATAAAAATATATTTTTTATCTTTGTTTCTTTATGATAAAATCAATAGCTCGATCAAATTTTTCCATAATCTTCCCCCAATTGTAATACTCTTTGACGTATCTTTTAGCTTTTTGTGAATGTTCCTCTTTATCCTCTTCTGACATATTTATAATTGTAGTAAGTTGTTTTTCAAAGTCTTGATAATTATTGAAGTATAACCCCGCTCCACTACTATCTATATGTTGTTTTAATATTAAGCATTCCGCGTTAACCAATGGTATTTTCCCACTAGACATCGCCTCTAGAGTTACCATAGAAAGGCTTTCGTATTTTGACGGAAGGATAAGTCCGAGACTATTTTTGAGTAGGTAATATTTATCCTCTTCACTTATAAATCCTGTTAATATAATATGTTCGTTTGGTATTATTCCCATATTGTTTTTTCCTATCAGAACAAGTTTATTTTCGGGATTTTTTTTACAAAATTCATTAAAATATGCAAACAATTCTCTGCAACCTTTACTTTCATCAATTCGTCCTATATATACAAAATACGGAAAATCATATTGAAATTTTTCTGAAGGAAGATATGTTTCGTCTAATAAGAATTCTTCTACGCCAACTCCTGCAATATCTGTATTTGAACAATGATTTTTAAAATGATTTTCTACGATATTTTTTTCAGATAGAGTATTATACATTATAAACTTTGGTTGAGAAAATAAATCTTCATAAGGTTTGGTATATAGTGGAGGTTCATCGTGTGCTGTGGGTATAAAAATAGCCTTCTCTTTTACCAAAGGAAGTCCCATTACGGTTGGGTAATACAAATATGTGAAAAAAATAAATACATCATATTTTTCCTTGGTCTCTTGCAAATAATTTAGTAAACCTGGGCAATACGGACCTTGTCCTTTAAGCCAATTATCCACATCTTTTTCCGACGCAGAAGAAATATTAAATCTTCTATCAAAAAAATCAAACAATCCTAAAAATCGGAGTGTTTTAAAATATTTTTTTCTTTTAAATATAGCTCTTGCCGCTTTTCTTTTTTTTCGTTTAGAAAAAGATTTTGTAGAAAATCTGATAACTTTCAGACCATTTATGTTTGTTTTTCCCTCAGGATAATGATTTTCCCAGCCGTGATAATCCAAAGCGGTAGTAGTAAGAATGGTTATATCATAATTTTCAGTAAGTTTCTCTGCTAAAACACGAGCATGAAACTCAGCTCCTCCATTAACTTCTAATCCGTACCGTTGAACAACAATGGCTATTTTCTTCATTTTATTGATATTTTTTTGATTTTGGTTGTAATTTACAAAAAAGTATATTTAACTTTTTTGATAAAAACAGAAAATTAGTGAAAATGGTATTTTGCCCTTGATATAAAAATTGAATTTTAAGAACATTTGCAAAGATACAATAAATGAAAATATTTTTTGTTAGGATGAGGAAAGGAGATTGTAAAAATAAATAGTTTAGAATACAGGGAAGAGATTTATACGAAGTTTGAGCGAAATTATCTCAAATATTTTTATTTTTGCATATAGTTTAGTGTTTCCTTTTATGGCAAAAAGAATTTTGATAGATCTTGAACGACTCCGCTATCCCAACTCTGGATTGGCAAATGTATTCCGAAATATTGCAAAGGGCATTGAGGAACACACGCATTCTGATGTGCAGGTTCGTTATTTTGGTCCACAGGAGGAATTGTCCAAAACAGTTCCTTCGGCAAAAATCATTGCCTATAAAAAATGGCATAAATTTTTTGAGTGTTTTAGTCATAAATTTAATCTAATCCATATTAGTTATCAGCACTCGTGGTATTTTACAAAAAAATACAAACATAGCATAAAAGTACTCACCTTACACGACCTTAATTTTTTGCACGAAAACTTGAGTTCGTCAAAAAAGAAAAAGTTGCTTAACCGAATTAATAAAAGTTTTGAAACAGCGGATTATATTGTTTGCATTTCGGAGTTTGTACGTCAAGATTTACTCAAAAACAAACATCTTTTTAATTTTAAAAGATTAAAAGATATTGTAGTGATTTACAACGGTATAGAACTGCCTGAAAGTAGAAATTATTTGCTAGGACGATACGATTTTTTACGCTCGAAAAAATACATTTTGAACATAGGCGTATTTCTGGATAAGAAGAATCAAAAATCGCTTATTGAGATGCTTCCGTACCTTGACGAAGATTTGGTGTTGATAACTTCGGAAGAAAAAGAGCCTTATGCAAGTGCTTTAAAACAACGCATTACGGAGCTGAATTTACAAAATCGCGTACATATTTTCCGCAATGTTTCGGAAGAGGAAAAATATGCCCTGATACAACATTGCCAAGCTATGTGCCATCCGTCTATTGCCGAGGGGTTTGGCATTCCGCCCATTGAGGCTATGGCTTTTGGGAAGCCTGTTTTTTTGAGTAAAAAAACCAGTTTACCTGAAATTGGAGGCGAGGTAGCTTTTTATTTTGAGAATTTTAATCCTGTGGAAATGGCAACTCTATTGAAAGAAAAAATGGTTTTTTACCAAGCCAACCAATCCGAATTAGAAACCAAAATAAAAAAATGGGCTTCGCAATTCGATTATAAAGTAATGGCTCATAAGTATTTAGAGTTGTATATGAATGTTTTAGCAGACAAACAATAGTTGTTTATTCTGCCAAAGTGAGATTAAGAAATAAAAATCGTATAAATATTTTATGAAAATATCTGGAGTTATTATCACTTTTAATGAAGAACGATTTATACGTCAATGTATAGAATCAATTAAAGACGTTGTAGATGAGATAGTTGTAGTTGATTCGTTTTCTACAGATAATACTAAGGTGATTGCCCAAGAATACAATGTAAGGTTTATAGAAAATAAGTTTGAAGGATTTATAGCTCAAAAAAACTTTGCAAATAGTCAGGCAATATATGATTATGTGTTGTTTTTGGATGCTGATGAACAATTGTCGGAACAGCTTAAAAAATCGATATTAGACATTAAAAGTTTAAAAGTAAGATTTGACGGATATTCGTTTAATAGATTGAACAATTATTGTGGTCATTGGGTAAAATATTCGGGTTGGTATCCTGATGCCAAAATAAGGTTCTTTAATAGAAACAAGGCCAAATGGGTAGGAGAAAATAATTTGCATGAACAGATTGTACTTGATAACAAAGAAAGTGAACAAAAGTTAGACGGTGATCTGGTGCATTACGCATACGATTCAGTGTCAGAGCATTGGACGAAAATTAATAAATATACGGATATTGTATCGAGATATATTTTTGAAAATCAGCCAAATAAAAAGATAGGTTTTTCTAAATTATTCTTGAGTCCATTTTGGAAGTTTATAAAAAGTTTTATTTTTCAAAAGGGATACAAAGACGGAGCTTATGGATTAATAATTTGTAGTCTAGCTGCTTTTTACACTTATCTAAAATATGCTAAAGTAAAGGAATTTCAACTGAAAAATAAGGTAAAATGACGGCATTATTAATAATAGATGTACAGAATGATTTTTTGGACGGAGGCAGTCTTGAGGTAAGAGGGAGTAAATCTATTTTGCCTAAGATTAACGCCTTGCAAAGTAAATTCGATTTGGTAGTCGCTACTCAAGATTGGCATCCGATTGAGCATGAGAGCTTTGCAGTGAATCATCAGAAAGAGTTGTTTGAAGTGATTGATTTGCACGGCATTCAACAAGTGCTTTGGCCAGTACATTGTGTGCAAGGTACGTACGGAGCGGAATTGCATAAAGAGTTGTTACAGAATAGAATAGAGGTTGTTTTCCGAAAGGGAATGGACAAAGAAGTTGATAGTTATAGTGCTTTTTACGACAATGGCAAACGTAAATCAACGGGCTTGTCGGAGTATCTTAAGGTTAGAGGTATTACTCAGGTTTATCTTTGTGGGGTAGCGGCGGATTATTGTGTTTATTATTCGGCTGTCGATGCGGTAGAGGAAGGTTTTGAAGTTTTTTTTATAGAAGATGCTACAAAGGAAATTTCCTCAGAAAACTATCAAGATGCTAAAAATCAGATGCTTGATATGGGGATTCAATTTGTGTCAAGCAATCATATATAGGTAACTTTAAAGCTCTTTGTCAAACTACCCAAAACAACAAAATTCATCAGAAGTCCAGATAGTTTTACTGTCTGCTGTGTAAAACATTAATCTCATTTTTCTTAAAAAGTCTAAATATAAACTTCCGTTATAGTAAATAACGATTTTATAGATTTTGAATATACTTCTTAGTTGTATAGATTTTGATAATTGCTAAAGCTAGGTGTTATACTAAAAATTTATAATAAATATTTTTTATAAAACATACAGGATTAAATAAATTCCCTTTATAAGAAATAACTTTAATAAATAAAAAATAAGCGAGTATCTTTTTTAGTTTGACTTGTTGTGTGTCTTTAAAAAGAAAGTTTTTTAAAAAGGCTTTATTTCGATTTTTCTTGTTTTTTGGTAAAAATAGATGCTTGTTTAGAATTGTTTTGAATATAAAAAGCGGGGATAAACAGAAGTAAAAGGAGTGGATGTGCTAAAAATCGGCGTATGTAAAAGAGTATAAAAGCGTGTGTATTGTCTGAAAAGTGGTAAATCAGGTAAAAACTGATGATTAGTATTATGAAAAAAAACAGGTATAATATTGATGCAAATCGAATGTAATCTTTATTTTTGAAAAGGGTGTAAAGTATTGATATAGAGATTATTGTGTTTATGGTGTAACGTAACAATAGGCTAAAGAAAAGTTTAAGATTATTGGCTTCAGGAAAAGGATGATTTTGGTATTCTCCATAAAAATACCATAGAAAAGGATCGTAAAATAAATGTTCGTTTGCTCGTATTAAAACCAGTAAAATAACAAGTAAAAAACAGATTATGAGTCGTTTAATCATTTTTGTTTTTGATAAATCCAGAGAATTTGACTAACCATAATACCCACAGAACAAACACAAATCCATAGATGATAAGAGGAAAAATGATGCCGTGAGTAATGTGTGTATGTGCTGGGAATTTGTGGAGCAGGTAGGACAATACAATGATGCGAAAAATATTGATTATATGAATGGAAATAAGTCCTAATATACTGAATATTATCGTTTTGCGTATGTTTGTTCCTGTGGCAAATACAAAAGCTACGAAATAAATCATTACATTTACGGCATTACAACCCTCTACAATTCTGGCTACACTATTATCGTCATAGGCCAATCGCGTGTATTTTTCGCCTATGTATTGATAAGTTCTGATGTTCTGACCGATGGCTTTTCCTACAATTTCTACCTGTTCAGAAAGCGTTTTGGTAAAAGGGTCTAGGGGGTATTCTTGATTGTTGTAAGAATTGATGAATAAATTATAAAGTATTGTAAATGTGATGTATATACCGAAAAAGGTAAGTACAAACTTAATGAAAGGACGGTATTTTTGAAAGTTTTTTTTCATGTTTTTCGTATAGAAAGTGTAACCCTGAGGTTACACTTTCATGATTTCATTTTCTTTTGCTGCTAATAATTCATCAGCTTTTTTGATATAGGTATCCGTAAGGTTTTGTACGTCTTGCTCAGCACTTTTGGAAATATCCTCTGAAAGACCATTTTTTTCTAACTTTTTTATCTCGGTGTTAGCGTCTTTACGTGCGTTTCTGATACCAACTTTGGTGTCTTCTGTTTCGGCTTTGGCTTGTTTTACCAATTCTCTACGGCGTTCTTCAGTAAGTACAGGGATGTTGATGATTATGGTATCGCCATTATTCATAGGATTAAAACCCAAATTAGCTACCATTATGGCTTTTTCTATAGGCTGTAGCATGTTTTTCTCCCACGGCGTTACAGTGATGGTTCTTGCGTCAGGGGTGTTTATGTTTGCCACTTGCGATATTGGAGTAAGCGAACCATAATAATCTACTTTTACCCCTCCAAGCATAGCTGGAGATGCCTTTCCTGCTCTGATGTTTAGGAAACTCTTGTCAAGATGTACAAGCGAATTTTCCATCGATTCTTTGGTGCTTTCTAATATAAAGTCTAATTCTTCCATAGCTCTGATTTTGTGATATTTATGATTATATTTTAACTATAGTTCCTATGTTTTTACCCTCGCATACTTCAAGTAAAGCATTTTCCTTGTTCATATCGAACACTACTATTGGGAGTTTGTTTTCTTGGCTTAGTGTAAAGGCGGTAGTATCCATTACATTAAGACCTTTGCTGAGTACTTCGTCAAATGTGATGGTTTCAAATTTGATTGCGTTAGGGTCTTTTTCAGGGTCTGCGGTATACACTCCGTCTACTCTTGTGCCTTTGAGGATTACATCAGCGTTGATTTCAATACCTCTGAGTACAGCAGCTGTGTCGGTAGTAAAATAAGGATTCCCTGTTCCAGCACCAAATATCACAATACGCCCTTTTTCGAGATGTCGAACGGCTCTGCGTTTGATGTATGGTTCTGCTATTTGTTCTATCTTAAGTGCTGTCTGTAAGCGAGTTAGCAGTCCTTTATCTTCCAAAGCTCCTTGTAATGCCATACCGTTAATAATGGTGGCAAGCATTCCCATATAATCACCCTGTACCCTGTCCATACCTTTACTAGCACCAGCCACACCTCTAAAGATGTTTCCTCCGCCTATAACGATAGCAATTTCAACGCCCTTATCGTGTACTTTTTTGATTCCATCAGCGTATTCAGCCAATCGTTTAGAGTCGATTCCGTACTGATTGTCGCCCATTAGTGCTTCGCCACTTAGCTTCAGAAGTATTCTTTTGTATTTCATTATTTTAGTTGTTTTAGGGATATTCCAAGCAAAAGTAATCAAAAAAATACAAATATTCAATATTTAGATAAATATTCCTTGCGAAAAGCTGTGTTTTGTGAAATAGTAAAAACGGAAGAGGTCGGATATAACTTAACTTCCATTAGTAAGTGCAATTTTTTGGGATAGTTTTTTCTCTCTTTTTC
>JAUMYH010000071.1 GCA_030528745.1 Bacteroidota bacterium | reverse complement strand
AGAAGCCATACCGCAAAAAACGCCTAGCACATACGATGCCGCTCATAAAGCCTCTAGTCACATCACAAAAATGGTGGAGACACAGAGGAGATATTTGAACACGCTGTTACCTAAATTAAAACAAATAGAATTTGTTTTAAAGTATACTATTTCACAGCATAAAAACAAAGATAAAATCCTCGCTTATATAAAGCTCCTCAAATAACAATTACTCATTCTAATAGTCCTTGCTTCATTCTTAAACCAGAGGGAAATGGAATAGCTCTCTTGCGTCAAGAGAATCTGACAAAACTTGGCTCACAGATTCTCTTGACGCAAGAGAGCTATTCCATTATGATAAGATTGAGAATGAAGGAGTAACAGATTATATAGATTGAGTAATTCTCTTAACCATTGCTCCAATTGGCTTAAAGTTTTTGTATAAAACGGTAGGATCAATATACTGAAAGCTATTTTCAATTGCAAGACATTTATTAGGATTACGAGCAAACTCTGTTTTTTTTCTGTCTGATATTTTTAGTTTCTTATATTTCCCTCCTCAAACGCAAACCTCGTCCTCAAATAAGTAGCTATCTAACCTTTCATCAATCCCATAAAATAAGTGTTCAATCTGAAATTTTGCTTCCATACCATAATCTTGATATATCTTTTTTTTGTCCTCATATATAACTTGATTTTGAATTTCATTATTAGGTATTGGCAAAAGACTTGCATATATTTGTTTTTGATTATGCTTTTTAGATCTTCCCTTAAAATAATTTTCTTCAAAAGGACAATACTCCTCCTTCATTTTGTAATATTCCCCAACTCCAGCTTCATCAAAATCATAAATTCAAACAATAGGAATCCTTAAGTCTCGTCCCTCTGAGGATTGTAAAAAATGAGTAACTATTCTACATCATACACATGGTATTACAAATGGCTTTTTTTCTCACCCATTAAAAAAGTTATTAAAAAAAGTATCAAAATGAATTTTATCTGCTTCTCATTCTACAAAAATAATACATGAGGCATCCATAATGCCTGTAATATGTTTTAAATAATTGTATTGTTTTAATGAAGCTTCGACATCAGATAGTTGATATGTTAAATATTGAATACGATCTTTATAAAATAATCTTTCTTCATTTGATAGATCTGAAAAAATTTCTAAGTCTTTTCAAATTTGCTTATCTTCAATACTAAATGCATCGCATACAAGTAAAAGGTCTAAATTACAGGTTTTATAGTTTCATTTTAGTTCCACTATTTTATGATAAAAATTTGAATCAAGAAAATCATTATTCAGGTTTTTTATATACATATAAAATATTCCCTTTAAATAATTAGAGTATAAGAGAAAATCTGAACTAATTTTTTGGTTTTGAATTTGGAATTCTATTTCAAAAGATTTTTTCAACAAATCTAACATTTCATCTCTTATATCAATATTAGGAATGTTTGAGAAAACATAGGAAAAAGAATCTTCATCAACAGAGTGGCGCAATTCTTCATATAATCATCCCCCAACATAAAACACTTGTTCTTCATAAAAATCTCTTTCTTTACATTCAACCTCTCCTTCTTGGAGTTGTCCTACTCTTCGTAAAAGAGCATCTTTATCTTCAAATTTAAGAATCAAAAGCTTATTTACAAGTAAGGCATAATTAAAGTCTGCACGTTGTTCATCTGTCAAGTCTTGTTGAGGCTTTAATATATCTTTAAAATAATTCAACCTAGACTCATTATAAAGTTTTTTAAACTGATCTTTTTTTACTAAACTGCTATATATTTCTAAAAAAAGATTTTTATATTTTACCCTCTGTAACATCTCAAGACAGATTTGTTCGAGTTTTTTCTTTTGAGAAGGGGCAAATATGTCAGAAAATTTATTATAAAAATAGCAGAGATTTTGAGGGTTATGATACCTAAATCCCATTGCCCTATCATGCAAATCCTCTGAATATACCTTTAAAATATAATCAATATCTTCTTTTGTTATTTTTCAATCTAAAAACTCTAATATTTTATTTTGATCATCCCATAAGAATCAAGGATAAAAAAGAATATAAATTTTATAATATTGATCTATTTGAATATTTAAATAATCAGATATTTTGAATACCCACTTCAAAAATTCAAAATTTCGAGAATATGAATAAGAAGTTTCATCTTTTTGTTCATAATGCAATATATCGTTAATTTTATCCTCATTATAGTTATCTATATATAAACCATTCAAATAATTTCCTATTTGTTTTTCTATATTTTTATTTATTATATTTAATTCTTCTATAGAGAATTTTTTTTCGATCTCACTATTACTTAAATAGTAATAATAATCCTGAAATGCTTTTGGATTATATGAACTATCTTTTACATTGAATAATTCAAGGAATGATTTTTTCTCTTTTTCTATTCTTTTAGACTCTTGTTGTTGATACTTCCTTCTCCATTTTCCCCTTTCCTTCTCAATTTTCTTCCATTCTTTTATTAAAGCCTTATTCTTGAGAAACACCTGTAACAAAGATTCTTTTTCTTGCTCTTTTAGGGCATCATAGATATAAAACAGAAGATTTACATTATCTTTTAGAGAAGCTAGAAGAGTAGCTATATTCGCTTCATTTAAATATTTAATTACGAATCGTACCCCAAATCAATTAAAAAAAGAATTATCTTCTTTATTCTCATTTATCAGATCTATTATAAGAGTATTTTCTATTTTAAACAAGAAATTAAATAGTCACTCTATGAATTTATCATTAAAAATTTTTCTACTATATTGTTTACATGCAAAAACATATTCACTAAAAACAAAATCTTTTATAATTTTCAAGTCAGCATCAGAAAAATTAGTATTATTAAGTTTATCTAAAAAGATTTGTAAAAGTTTAAAATCATAAGCATAGTTTTCCGAAAAATCAATTATTCATCTATACTCATGAAAATCGATAATTCTCTTTTTCTTTTCAGAATCAGTAAAAAAAGACAATAAGTCTAAGAAATATTTTTTAAAAACCTCGTGTTCCAATCAAATTAAATATCCAAATCATTCTTTTACAGCGAATTGTGCAGAAAAGTTTGTATTATCTAGTATTAGGTTTTTCAGACAAATCATAAAAAGGTTATTATTTTTAATATCCTGAAAAATTCTTAAAAAAGTTTTATTTAATCAAATATTTAACTGACCTTTTTTTTCTAACCTCTCAAATTCTCTTATATAAAAAACAGAATCATCTCTGTTTATAGAAAATAATGTCTCTAAATAAAAAATATAGGTGTCTGTATAATCACCTAAGGACACTAATTCATCTTTAAGTTTTTTTTCAATAGTAGAATCTTTAAAGTTTTCTTTATCTCCTAAAAATTGTATAAAACTAATAACATTTGAATATTTTCTACTATTTACTGACAAATAATCTTGAAGTTTATTTAAGACAAATGCCTTATTTCTGATTTCCGCGATTCTATAATCATCATAAAATGCATCCCATTCATGAGGGAAAAGATGTTTTTGAGACTTCTCCAATAAAATAAATTTTTGCATAAACTTAGTTATTGCCATATCTCATATAAATAAAAAAGTAAAGCAATATACCTTGTATATAATAATATAAAATAGATTATCAACCATTATATGAACAATCTACTTGAAATCAGAATTAGAATATTTATTCTTCAAGAAAAGAAATATTTTATTAATTATTCTTTCAAATGAAAGCAAAAATATGAGATAAAGCTGTAAAATGAGATATTACTAATAAAAAAATCAAGCAAATAATTATCGATCTCTATAAAAGCCAACCAGCCTATAAAAAAATTCTAAAAAGTATGAAAGCTTTTTTAGAAAAATATGAACAACAAGTTTATATATGATGAAGTGAAATATATTTAAATTCTGAAGGGGAATTTTATGGAGAAATATCTGGTTCATGAATTGCCACAGGGGGGATACCTACCGTAAAGAATGATAGGATTGAAAGGATTCCTCTAGATGAAGCCTTTCCTCTACTCCCACCTTTTTTATGCGGTTCAGAATATCGTACTCTTAACAAAATCAGTAATACAAGATTTAAGGTACAGGACATTCAAGAAAAATACAATATTAGTAACGTAACAATTAAAGCAAGATTATCAGCTTTTTTTAAGCTAGAAAGAGTCTTTGAAGGGAAAGTTTGATATTTAAACCTGATATTGCGTTATGATATAATGCTAGCTCTAGCATTGTATGAAATTCTGGAATCTTCACCTTCTGAAAAAGAAAATAGTTTTAAAGAGTTTTTTGATAATTTTTCTTCTTTGTAATAAAGAACAAAAAAAAGAGGCAGATTATCTGCCTCTTTTTTTACAAAAGAAAGAAATATTATTTTTTACTTACAATTGAAATAAAAATATTATATTCTTTCTATCGAAAGCTTTTGATAAAATTTTTACAGCACTGTTTAATAATACAGTGCGGTCATATATTTTAATTATTATTAAATAATAACTTATGAAGATAAATCAAGATAATTTACAAAAACTTCTAAATGAGGCTGTAGCCTATAATGATTGAATAGATCATCTCAGTCTAAATATGAAGATAGAGCTTCCATGGCTGCACAATATCTTAGTATGCCTTGATGACGACAACTCAAACACCTACTTTGATTCTGTCTGAGAATACAAAATAAGCTATACAAAAAATCACTCAAGAAACTGAACTTTCCTTAATGTCACGATAAGCATAAGAGGTATACCTTATACAATATTTCAATACCTAGAATACAAAAAGAGCAAACAAGAATTTTTGAAGAGTATATGAAGCTTTACTATCTACTCAACCTATTTCAGACTATTAGAAAAGAAGATACTTAAAGAAAACTTTATAAAGCTTTTTTTTGGAGAAGAGTATGCGACACTAGTCCAGTTCCCTATTTCGAGAATAGATTATAAAATAGATTTCTTCTTTGATAAAAAAACAAAAATTCCAGAACAAATAGATCTAATCCAAATAAGAAAAGATAGTAAAGGAGAATGCTATACGATCGAACTACCCAAAAAACGAAATTGAAAATACGATAAAATCATTGCAAACGCCACATACCACAAATGAAACATTATTACTTGACGGAATATTGGGAATAAACTAAATAAATCTATATTTCTTAGAATGTATGATAAAATTATAGATTCTATAGCTAAAAACAAAACAATGCTTTATGATGATTATTTCGAATATGCAAATGTATTTAGATTAGAAGGCGAATTTAGAACAAAATTTAATAAATATGAAAATCAAATTTCAAAAATAAAAACAGAACTTTTACCTTATGCCTACTGATCACTAAAAGAGTTAAGAGAAAAATGCAGAAGATATTATTGACTTAGTCTAGACCAGAGAGAAGCTAAAGTATATCAATATAAAGAAAATAAAAAAATAGAAAGCTACGAAATCAGAAATTTTAACGATTTTTGATGAAGAGCATGTAAGATAGCTTTACAAGGATTAAATCCACTAATCGTTATTCTTAATCAATTTACAAAAAGAGAAAAAATCAGAAAACAAATCTCACAAGAACTTTTAGAAACACTAATTATTGAATTCAATAAAAAAACCTCTCTTTTATCTTTTAAACAAAAACAAAAATGCAAATAATCCAACAAAAAACAAAAGAACAACTCCTATTAGTCCTTAGTCAAGAGAATCCTGAAGCGACAAAATCTCAATTAGAAACAATAATTGATAGAATTTGTATACTTTCACTGTCTCTTGTAAGAAAATTCTTTTACAATAAATGAATTTAATCTAATTTTTTTTAAGATGAATACTTTTGACTGAAAAAAATGTGTAGTTTATACCAGAGTTTCCTCAAAAACACAAATTCAACAAGGAAACGGTCTACAATCTCAAGAAGCACTTTGCAAAGAATGGGCTAAAAACCATAATGTAGAAATTGTAGCATATTTCTCAGATTGAGGAATCTCTGGTAAATTTGATTCTAGAGAAGGTCTTGATAACATGATAGATTTTCTTATAGCTCAAAACCATTTTTTTATCAATATTGATTTCGTATTAGCTGATGATTTAGACAGAATCAGTAGAGATGTATGAGGCTGGATCAACATAAAAAATAAAATTGAAAAAGAATGAAAAGCCTGAATACAAACAGTGAAACAAACTATTTCAAATTCTGCTGAATGAATATTTAACCAAAATATCATTATGGCTGTAAAACAATACGAAAGAGAAAACAATGCAAGAAGAGTGAAAGATAGGAAAAGATGAAGAATGATGGACTGATATTGGGTATTTTCAGCACCTAGTGGCTATAAATATGAATGAAAATGAGCATTAAAAAAACTTGTTCCAACGATAGATTCAAAGTATCTGCAAGAGGCACTTGAACTGTATGCAAATTGATGATTTAAAAATGATACAGAATTCTGATACTACTTAAATGATAAAATGCCACATTTTTCTACAAAAACAGCAGAAAAACTTCTTCAAAAAGAAAGACTACTTTTTTATGCAGGCTTGATTACCTACCCTAAATACTGAATAGATAGCATACAATGAAAACATGAACCAATTATTTCAGTTGATACAGTTATAAGAATTCAAGATAGGAAAGGAAGGAAAATCTTCTATAAAAGAACCTCTAAAGAAAATATCAACGAAAATTTACCATTAAGACATTACTTAATATGCCCAGAATGCTGAAAAGCTTATAGCTGATGACCTTCATACAATAAAAAACATAATATTTATTACTACTATAGATACATCAACCCTCAATGTAGTAACAATAGCTCATTAAATGCACAAACAGTCCATCATGATTTTTGAGAATTTCTCAAAACTTTAACCATTAAAGACTGAACCCTAACTTGCTTTAAGATAGTGTTAGAAGATATTTTTAATTCTGAGAAAAGATTTCTACTACACAAAAACACAAACAACGAGAAAGAAATACAAGAAATTGATAATCAAATACAAAAGTTAGAAATAAGTATTTCAAATAGTGATGATGTCTTATTTCAAGAAATATATCAAAGGAAAAGTATAGAATTACGTCAAAGAAAGGCTCTTCTTTTAAAGATTAGAGATTCAGATATTTCGTATCAAAAAAGAGAATTAAATGAAATGTTAGATTTTGTTCTACCCATTCTAAAAACACCATATAAACTGCGATCTAGTAGAGATCCAGAAATAATGCAGTTAATACCTGGTGTTGTAATAAATACAGCTTTTTTATATTCAAAAAAAGTCACATTTACAACACCTCAAGATGCCAGTATAAATGCGACTTTTAATACCATTTTTTGACCAAAAAATCCGTCTTTGGAGGTGCGGAGAATTGAACTCCGGTCTAAAAGGCATACTTCTTGATCTCTACC
>JAUMYH010000070.1 GCA_030528745.1 Bacteroidota bacterium | reverse complement strand
CGTTGGAGGTGATGAAACGCAATTTTAACAACAAAAATCAGGCGTATATAAAATCTTTATTAAAAGAAATTTTGGCAAATCCGAAAGCATTTGAAAAAGACCTTACTAAATTCATAAATGCAAAAATAAAAAATTTCGTGCGTTTGACCTAGTACAATCAAGTTATTTTGTAAATTTGCACGGATTATACATATAACTGATTTCAAAATAAATATATCAAGTCACAAAATGTATTCTACCTCACTTATATATGGTTCATATTGAAACAAATGAGCAAAAGAATAAATTACATAATAAAGGAAATCGCAGACCAATATACCATTGAAGATAATGACAGACCTTGGATTATCGGTTTCAGTGGAGGAAAGGACTCTACTGTTTTGCTAACGCTTACTTGGTTAGCACTTTTAAAAATAAAAAACGAGCAGGGACAGAAATATCTTACAAGAGAAATTTATGTAGTTTGTAATGACACTTTGGTAGAAAATCCAATCATTACCAATTATGTAAATAAGGTTTTAAAGAAAATTGAGGACGCTTCCTTGACCCATAATTTGCCTATAAAAGTTCGTAAAACCATTCCTCGATTAGAAGATTCATTTTGGGTTAATTTAATTGGAAAAGGCTACCCAGCACCAAATAATGCTTTTCGTTGGTGTACAGAACGATTGAAAATAAAACCAACTTCTCGATTTGTTTCAGATATTGTCAAAAGTGATGAAAATAACCACCGCGAAGCCATCATTTTAGTTGGAACACGAAAAAGTGAGAGTTCTACAAGAGCAAAATCTATAAAAAAACACGAAATCAAAGGAAAAAGATTAACCAAACATCCTTTACAAAACAATGTTTTTGTATATTCGCCTATAAAGGAATTAGAATTGGAGGAGGTTTGGTATATTATCAATACCTTTAAATCGCCTTGGGGGGCAGATAATAAAGAGTTGTTTGATATTTATATGGATGCCAGTGCTGATGACTACGAATGCCCTACGATGGTTTCTAATGATGAGCATAAGTCTTGTGGGCAAAGTCGTTTTGGGTGCTTAAATTATATAGTAAAAAGATGTTTAAAGAAAAGGATTTCGAAATATTGTTCAACGACGACTTTTTGTCATTTCGCAGTGATGAAAGTTTTATCCCAATAGGGAATGAGAGAGTATTGAGTATCATAAATGACTTTGAGGATGGTAATTGGAGATATAATAAATTTCAAAATTTCATTTGGAATAATATCAAAGAAACAGCTTTAAGCTATAAGGAAAGAAAAGCCCTAATTGGAAAGGAGAGTAATGTTTTAGAAAATTCAGCTAAAAATCTACGACTTGTTGAGTCAGGAAATGCGAAAGGTAGCGAAATTGGAGAAATTGTATTATATGGGATAATGAAAGATTATTATGACGCATTACCTATTGTACCAAAAATATTCTATAAACAAAATAAAAATGATGAAGCTAAAGGGGCTGATAGTGTTCATATTGTAGTTGAAGGAGAGGATCAATTTTCTTTATGGTTGGGAGAGGCAAAATTTTATAATGATATTAGTAATGTAAGATTAGATGAAATTATAAAGTCAGTAAAAAATTCTATTTGTTCAGATAAAATAAGAAAAGAAAATAGTATCATCACAAACATAAGTGATATTGACTATTTAGAAGAAATTTCAGATCAACTAAAGCAGAAAATCAAGAAAAGCTTATCAGAAGATATTTCAATTGATACCATAAAGCCAATTTTAAATATTCCAATTCTTTTGTTATACCAATGTGATATTACTTCGAAATGTAAGACAATGTCAGAGGAATATAAAAAAGATATTCTATCACATCAGAAAGAAAGAGCAACTGGGTATTTTAAAAAACAAATTGAGATATGTAAAGATATTCACCTTTATGATAAAATTAGATTTCATATTATATTTTTTCCAATAGCAAATAAAGAAAATATTGTAAACAAATTCATCCAAAGAGCTAAAGTATTTCGAGATTAAATATGGAAGATATAGTATTTGATAGATGCAGTGAAATAAATGATTTGTTAATTGGTAATAAAGAGTCAAAAGCAAGACAAGAATTAATAAAACTCCTTGATTATCTTGAAACTAATAATATGGAATATACCCCTTTGGTAAACCATCTAATTAGAGAAGCAGGTTTATTCCCATATCTTGACCCAAAAACTTCAAATTGGGAAGAACGATTTGTTTATGATGCATTCAAAGTAGATGTTGGTGAAGACAAACCTCTAACACTCCACAGAGAACAATCATCATTACTTAAACAGCTTTTAGACGGTAAAAATGTAGCTGTAAGTGCTCCTACAAGTTTTGGTAAGAGTTTTGTTATTGATGCATTTATTAAAATTAAAAAACCTACAAATGTTTTGATTATTGTTCCAACAATCGCATTAACTGATGAAACAAGAAGAAGACTATATAAAAAATTTGCTTCTGAATATAAGATAATTACAACAACAGAAGCAGAAATTGCTGAAAAAAATATTTTCATATTTCCACAAGAAAGAGCTATCAATTATCTGAACAAAGTTGAACAATTTGATATTATGATAATTGATGAATTTTACAAAGCAAGTAGCAAATTTGATAAAGAGCGTTCAGCAAGTTTAGTAAAAGCAATCATCAAACTTGGTAACATTTCAAAACAAAGATATTTTTTAGCTCCCAACATATCTTCTCTTGATGATAATCCATTTACAAAAGATATGGAATTTATCAAACTTGATTTCAACACTGTTTTTTTAGAAATTAATGAATTATATAAGGAAATTGGTAAAAATGAAGAGAAGAAAACTGAGAAACTTTTAGAAATTTTAAAATCAAAAAACGCAAAATCTTTAATTTATGCTGGTACATATTCAAATATTGAAACGATATCCAGTATAATTAATATGAATTTTGAAGAAAAGAATAGTAATCTATTGGATAATTTTTCAAAATGGTTGGCTAAAAATTATAGCTACAATTGGGCGTTAACTAATTTAGTAAAAAGAGGAACTGGAGTTCATAACGGAAGTTTACATCGTTCATTAAGTCAAATTCAAGTTAAATTATTTGAAGAGGAAGAAGGACTAAATAATATTATTTCTACTTCTTCAATTATAGAAGGTGTAAATACTTCTGCCGAGAATGTTATTCTATGGATGAATAAAAATGGAAGGTCGAATTTGAATGATTTTACATATAAAAATATCATAGGTAGGGGAGGAAGAATGTTTAGGCATTTTATTGGAAAAATTTATATTTTAGATGAACCTCCTAAAAGTGAACACACCTCGTTAGAAATTCCTTTTCCAGAAGAGATTTTGGGAGATTTAGATTCTGAAAAGGATAGCAATGTTTTAACAAAAGAGCAAGTAGCTAAAATTCAGCTTCATCAACAAGAAATGTCGGAGCTTTTGGGTATCGAAGTATACGAAAGATTAAGAGAAGAGTCTGCTTTTCAATCAAGTGATACAGAACTCATCAAAGCCATTGCAATTGATATGGCTAAAAATCCTAATGAATGGAATGGTTTAAGATACTTAAATTCAAGTAATAGAGATAATTGGGATAGCAGTTTGTATAAAATAATTAAATTAAAACCAAAGTATTGGATTCATCAGGAAGTAAGGTATAGTGTATTTGTATCATTTATTAAAATTCTTAGTCACAATTGGCACAAAAACATTCCAGAATTGCTACAAATGTTACAACCTTACGAAATAGGAATTGATAAATTCTTTATGTTTGAAAAAGATGTTACTTTCAGATTTTCATCACTTGTAAAAGATGTAAACACTTTACAAAAAGAAATATTAAAGGATAAAAAGTATGATATTTCAAGATTTGTAGCTTGGACATCTCACGCATTTTTACCATCAGTTGTCTATCAGCTTGAAGAATATGGGCTTCCGAGAATGATTTCTAAAAAATTAGACGAATCAAAAATAATCAATTTTTATGACCCCAATCTAACAATTCATAAAGCAATAGATATTTTCAATGAAATAGGATTAGGCACTATTTTAGAAAAAGTAGAACTTGATGAGTTTGACAAATATATTTTAAAATATTTTTATGATGGTATCACCGTTGATTAATTCTCTCCCATATTACATTCATTGCTTTACGCATTTAAAAAGAGATGCCAAAAATGGAGGTGCTCCCCACAAGCCTATTTTACTTTTGAGTATTATTAGGCTTTTTGAGAATGGATTGTTTACAAATAATCAAATTTACATTTTACCTGAACTGGTAGCGGCTTTTAAATCCAATTGGACAAAATTGGTCATCACAAATCATCACCCTGTTTTTGTGTTGCCGTTTTACCATTTGAGTTCTGAAAAATTTTGGAAATTGGTTGCAAATGTTGGTTGTGAAAAATGGATTGAATCCAAAAGTTCAATGAGAAGTCTGCACAATCTTACCACAGCAGTAGATTTTGCATTGATTGATAAAGAACTTACTGAATTACTTTTACAACCTGAAAGTCGAGATATTTTGAAAATTTCAATTTTAGACAAATATTTCCCTGAAACCAAAACTAATTATAACACCGACGAAGATGATTTGCCAAATGTTTCTATTTTGTACGATAATTCAGAAGAATACCAACGAAAAATCAATGAATTGAAAAATAAAGTAGATGAGAATACTTTTCAAGAAGAAGTCTTTATTCGTCGTGGTTTATTCAAAAGGGAAATTCCAAAGATTTATAATAATACTTGTGCCATTTCGGGGTTACGAATAGATGCAATTACAAATGTTTCAATGGTAGACGCTTGTCATATAGTACCTTTTTCAGAAGGATATGATGACACACTGACTAACGGAATTGCACTTTGCCCCAATCTTCACAGAGCCTTTGATAGGGGTTTGATTTCTATTTCAGATAGTTATCAAGTGCTTATTAATAAAAATTTTATTGAAAGTAAATCAATTTACAACATCTCTCAATTTGAAGGCAAACAAATTATTCTTCCCACCGAAATAGATTTTTATCCAGATATAAACAATATCAGAAAACATAGAAAACGATTTGGATTCTAGCACTCCTTACATTTTTTCTTTTAAAAACATCATCAGAATTGGTCAAAAAATTGACCAATAAAATGCAATTAGGGGAAGAGAATCACATTGCCAGAATTGCTTTGGCATATTCCTTAGCAAAAGGAGCAACTTATGATGCTAACAAGGTTTATTCTTCCGAAAAACAAAAAGAATATAAGGACAATACGCTTTTTGGTCGTTACCAAGATTATTATGTTGCTTTGATTTGTCAAAAATATCAAATTCATAAGGATAATGCAGAAATACGAAAGTATCTTAAATGGCATATTGATAATGGTTTAGAGTTGATAGATTTGTATTTTGAGGAAAACAAGAATGTTACAGGGTTAGAATTTCTTTTAGACCACATCGATTTGGGAATTGAAGGGATCAATGAAAATGAAGGTGGATTCGAGTTTGTAAAAAATAAAAACAATTCTATTAAAGAGAAAGACGCTTTTATAGCTCCAATAAAAATTCTTGTTGGCGAATATAATGGCAACAATATTTATTTTACTCCCAATAACACTTCCATCTATGGAAATTGCCATATTGCCATTGCAGGTCAATCGGGGGCAGGAAAATCTTATTTTGCAAAGAAATTTTTAGAAAGAATCGTAACCGAATCCAAAGGAAAAGTCAATTTTTTATACTTAGACTTTAAAGGAATGACTGAAAGCGACAAGATAAGCAGTGAAAATAAGGAATTTTTCAATGCTACTAATGCAAAATTGATTGATACACCAACAAATTCATTTCCAGTAAATCCGTTGTCATTTATTAACAATATCAATGAAAAAGATAAAATTGTTGGTATTGGTCGTTTCGTAGATATTATTACCAAATATGCCAATTTAGGAAATGTTCAAAAACAACATTTGAAAGATGCTACTCGTAAAGCCTTTGAGGATAAAAAAGATGGTTCTTATCCTACGCTATCAGATATTTTAGAAAATGTATATGAAATTGCAGGAGACAAACCTACATCACTTACTCAAATTTTAATAGGACTTACCGAAATAGAACTTTTTGATAATAAAAAACTTGGCGATTTTATCAATGAGAATTATTATTTAAGTTTGTCAGGAGATTTAAGCAAAGAAGTACGATTTACAGCCACATTTTTAGTGATTTATTATCTTTATAACATCTTTATGAATATGGATAAAGTTCCGGTTGAAGATAATCACAGCGGTCTTCGTTATGTACTTTTAATTGACGAAGCACACAATGTATTCAAAGAGAAAAAATCACAAGAAGTTCTAGAAAAATTATTAAGAGAAGTTCGTTCGCAAGGGGTTGCAGTTATGTTGGTTTCACAAGGAATCGATGAGTTTAATCAACCTACTTTTGATTTTTCGGAAATGTGTCAATCTGCATTTTTAATGCAAATAAAAGATGGAAATAATTGGAAATCTATCAGTAAGTTTTTAGGTGCAGGAGAAAAACAAAGAAATAAAATCAATCGCTCTATGGAAGCAATTAAACCAAGACAAGCAATCTCTAATATTCAAGAATTTGAATTCGGAGAGATTTTTAGTACGAGATAAATTTAAGAATAGTTAATACTTCCAAAAAATGGGAAATAATAGCAAATACGAATTCAAGGAAATAAATATCAATCAATTAAAGTTAGATAATCAAAATCCAAGAATACCAAAATCAATACGAAATCAAAATCCTTCCGAAATTGATTTGATTGAATATATGCTTCTTGATGCTTCATTGACCGAGTTGATGTTAGCCATTGGTGAAAATGGATATTTTCCTGGGGAGCAACTTTTAGTTGTTTTTGATGCTTCGGATTCAAAATACAGAGTTATAGAAGGAAATAGAAGATTATCCGCAGTAAAACTTCTGAATAATCCTGAACTTGCTACCGTACAGAAAACAAAAATTCAAAAAGTAATTCAGGAAACTACTGAACGACCAACAGAGATTCCTTGTTTAGTGTTCAAAAGTGATGATGAAATTCATAAGTATTTAGGATTTAGACATATTACAGGAATAAAAGAATGGAGACTACTTGAAAAGGCAAGATATTTATATAGTTTAAAAGAAACTTTATTCACTGACAAAACCATTATCCAAGCCTCCCGAGAAATAGCAAAAATGATTGGGAGCAGAATGGATTATGTAAGAAGGGTTTTAGTGGGGTATGAAATTTATAGAATTATTGAGGATGAAAAATTTTATAAAATAAGAGATTTGGATGATACAACATTTTATTTCAATTACATCCTTGACAGTTTGAACAAAACAAATATTCGTACCTTTTATGAACATCACGAATTCGGAGAATCTATTCTATTATTTGAACGAAAGAGAATACTTTCTTTAATCAGTAATATTGATATTTTTAACTCCTTAAAATCGAAAAATTTAGTAGAATATTGCATCAGTTATCAAGAAGGTATTGTTTAATAGATTTTAGATTTGAGTTCCACACTTAACTACATATCAAATTTTTATGATAAACAGGTTTTCTAT
>JAUMYH010000069.1:3629-7635 GCA_030528745.1 Bacteroidota bacterium | reverse complement strand
CCAATAAGTGCCGTCTGTGTGTTTTTCTACAAAAATCTCTATTTCTTTCATACTTATAGTTTATTTTTTCATTAATCAAACAAGGGGACTTATTTAAGCCCCGCCTGTTTCAGGATTGAGTTTTGGGTTTTTATCGGCACGTCTTTTACAGGGTGCGGAATGGTAACTAATCCCTTTTTCGTTGGGTGCTTGAAGTGATGGTGGCTACCTGTTGTCCTTACCCAAAACCAGCCGTCAGCCTCAACCAACTTAATTAATGAATTCGAATTCATACTGCAAATATATATAACATTTTTGTTATACACAAATTTTAACCAACTTTTTTCAAAAAAAATAACCCCTCCTAGTTTTAGGAAGGGCTATTGAAAATGTTTTTAAATTACTCTAAAGCTATAACTTAACTTCTCCTGTGTTTACAGCTCCTTGTAATTCTATTTCGTATTTCTTTTATTCAAATATAAGTTGCAGAAAAAGAAAATATATCTGAAACAACCAACCAAGAAGTAAAACAAAAAATAGGAGTGAGGAGGTAGGGTACAATAGAATAGCCCCACGTATAAGGTGGGGCAGGGTGTTGAATTAATAGACAAAAGTCTATATCAAATCTATCTGTGCAAGTTCTGCACCATAGGATTTGATGCCTTCTAATATTCTTTTAGCTTGTTTCTCTGATGGATATTTTTTACCTGTTTTGTATTGTGAAATTAAAGTGTTGTTAATACCCATTTTTTCGCTCAAAGCTAAAATATTAACACCATTGTAATATTCAAAAAATTGAGCCAAATCAAACTTTATAATAATATCTTTTTCCGTAGCAAGAGTTTTATTTTCTTCTTCTAAAAACATATTAAGAGCTTCCAGCATATTGCCTTTTAATTCTTTATAAGTATCACCTACGGTAGCTATATTTCCGTCTTTTGAATAGGCAGAGTAACCTGTTTGGGTTTTCTCTACAATAAATGTTGTTTTCATATACTTATTTTTTTTTGAGGCTATTGAGGATTATCTCCCCAACAGCGTTTTTTTAATATTCCTTTCAAGTCCTGTACCTATTTCTTTACTGGGGTGGATAGGTACTACACATTTTGCCCCTGTTTTGGGATTCCACCAAAGCTGGTGGCTTCCCTTGGCATCTCGGAGAGGTTCACAGCCACCTTTCCGTAGAATTTTTAGTAATTCATTAGTTTTCATCTTACCTTTATCTTTATTAATTCAACATATCAAAGGTAAAATATTTTTTACTTTTACGCAAATTTTTAACCAACTTTTTTCAAAAAAACAACCCTTCCTAGCATAGGAAGGGCTATTGAGAATGTTTTTAAATTGCTTTAAAACTACAACTTAACTTCTCCTGTGGTTACAGCTCCTTGAAGTTCTATTTCGTATTTCTTTTTGTCGAATTCGGCGGTGATAACCCAACCATTAGCTTCGGTAAAATTCCATTCCAATACTTTCATTTCCTTACCTGCTATTTTTTTAGCATCTTTAGAAATAGGCAATTGATTAATCTTATCCAAAGCATCAGCTCCGTAATATACCGACTGAGCTTTATTCATTACATCAACAGCTCCTATCATAGTGTTTAGGTTGTTTGTTCCGTATGCTACCGCAACCGCTCCAGCACTAACAACGTTAGCTGCGGTTTTTACAAGTTTTGCCGAAATGACACTTTTCTTTCTTTTTACAAACATAAAATCTTTGTCTATTGGCAAATAAATCTGAATCATACCATTTTTGTTGATAGAAATACTATCATTGATAAGCAAGTGCGTTTCTTTGTTCTGAATAGACCACAAAGGATAAGCCCTTTCAGCTATTTTTTCAGGCAATTGTGAGTAATCTTGTGCAGATAGAACCGCAGAACAAACGAACAATGTTGTTAAGATAATTTTTCTCATGGTGTTAATTGTTTTTAATTAATATTTTGGTTTACTTTTATTTTGCAAATTTAGTTTTTTTTTTTTTTTTTTTCACAAAACTTTTATCACTTGTTTTGTTATATATAATAATGCCATATGTAGAGGGTATATTACGTAGGCTAATTTTCCTATGTTTTTTCCTTTCCTTCCGTTGTAAAACGGCAGTATCAATAGGGCTATTCCTGCCCATATTTGGATAGATGTAAAAGTAGCTACAATACTCAATATTTGCACTGTTACTAACTTAATAGCCTTATCTTTAATCCAATAGAAAGCGTGTATTATTGCTATTCCGTACAATCCATAATCCACATTTAGAGTAATACTCGCTATTATTGTACAGAGTAGTACCATTGTTTTGCTTAACTTTGATAAATCTGATTTTAAAGCGTGTATTCCTATGGTAGCAATGACAAAAGTTAATAATACGTTCTGATGATTGATTTCTAACCAAGTATTATAAAAAGCCAAATCAAATGGAACTTCTGAAACCAATGCCCAAAGAAAGAGCCTAATGATGTATTTATTCTCGTTCTTTGAATGTTTCATTCCTTCTGCTATCATAAAAGCAAATAAGATAAATGCTATTCTACCTATTATTCTGAATATACTTTCGGAAGGAAAAAATATTATTCCTATATGGTCTATTACCATTGTGATAATAGCTATTATTTTCAGATGATAGGAGGTTAAAATTTGAAGATTCATTAAATTCATTTTATTTATGTGTTTTTGGCTGACAACATTCTAATCTCCATCGATAAAATTCCTCTGGTGTTTGTGGATTGTTGGAACTACCTTTTTGATATGATTTCAAATCAGCAACGAACATTAAAATTTGACCTAATTTCATTTCCAAAATAGCCTCATAATCCTCTTTAAAAATGAGTTTTAGTTCTTCTTTTATTTTTTCCGTAGCAGGAATATTCTTTATTTCTGTAAATAAAGAATATAACTTTTTATCTGAGTTTGAATGACTAAAATAGTAGGATAATATATCTATTTTATCCAAAAAAGGAGTATCCCTGTTCCAATCAT
This sequence comes from Bacteroidota bacterium, assembly GCA_030528745.1. GTDB lineage: Bacteria > Bacteroidota > Bacteroidia > Flavobacteriales > Flavobacteriaceae > Flavobacterium. The sequence goes on along the minus strand of JAUMYH010000069.1, from coordinate 4,678 downwards.
CGTTAAAGTAGGATTTAAAGAGAGACAAATAATCTATATAGTCTTGTGTTGTAGAATCTTTAAAGATTTCTTTTGAAATTTCCTTCGCACGTCCTTTACAAGAAGTACCGATAGTAAAATTTCTTTTATTTATTAAAATTTTGTATATCTGCGATATAAAGAACAAAATTATAATTCCATTGGCAATTCCTAATATCAAAAAAGAAATAGCAAGTGATTTAAGGGCTTGGGGAAATCCTGTGTAAATTTCAGTAGCCATATCAACTCCTACCATTTCAATTAGACTTGACGGAGGATTTTTAAATTCCTCTTCCAATGTATTTGCCCTCTCAAACGATAAGATAAGAATTGTTATCGGTACTGCTATCAAAAGAAGCAATACCAAAAGTTCTAGCAGGGATAGTTTCCACCATTTATCTGTTCGTATATTATTTTTCATTTTACTTGTTCTTACTTATAATTTCAAATATCAAATGGACTAATGCAAATATTCCTGTAAAATACTGATATGTTTTTTTATAATAAACATACTTTATAAAGGTTCAAAAACTTGATTTTCCGTTATTGTGCCTACTGGTATGGTAAGGATGTACTTATACCCAACATCCGAAGCAGGTTGGTGGAAAAAGCCGTATTCTAAGGTGTCATATACAACTTTATCTGAATTGAAAAGCCTCGTGAAAACTTTTTTCTTTACCAAAAAATTTCTTATAATAAAGGGAATGGTGTCTTTCTCTATGAGTAGTGTTTCTCTCGTAGGAATTTTTTCTTTTACAAAACCTCCCATTTTTTCGTTTTTTGAAAAGAAAAAATAATACTCTTCTTGTCCTATTCTTCCTGTTCCTAATGTAAAGTGCCCTCTTAGTTGAGAGTCCGATTTAAGTGAATAAATGTTTCCTGTTATTTTCCCTTTTATTGTTTCTGTATATGATTCGTATCCATGATAATACAATCCTATAAAACTAACCGATAGCAATACTAATACAATAAAGCCTAATGTTACAAATTCATTTCTCATAATATCATTATTTTACTTAGATTAAAACTCT
>JAUMYH010000069.1:0-3619 GCA_030528745.1 Bacteroidota bacterium | reverse complement strand
ACGTCTATCTTATGTAGTTGCGATATATAAGCATACTTTTTCAAAATGGTTTCGATGCAATTATTCATACTTCTGTTTTCTGTTTTTGAATGTTGTTTTATTTGTTCATACAATGTTTTATCGATTGACAAATACACGACTCTTTTATTAGTTTTCTTTTTCATAATTGTACATGTTATTCCTCCTCGTCTGGGTACTCATTACTGATTACTACATCTCCAGCTATTACCCACACAGAGTTTACATAAACTGCGTTGTAATCGCCTGTGTCAAGATGAACTTCTAAACCACCATCGTAATTTTTCTCTATCTCTTGGAGCTTTTTAATTAATTGTCTTACTGTCATTTTAAATTGCTTTTAAAGTTGGATACCTATTCGTTTTTATGCACTATTTCTAAGGCTTTTTCTACGACTTTTCTAAATTCTTTTTCTCTTTTCAGAAGTCCTGCAAACACGCAAGATATTTCAATTATACCTCCCTCTAATACAAGGTGTAGGTTGAAATTATCCGTGTCATTCAAATAGCCCTCGGCGTTGACAAGTATTTTTACTTTGTTTTCTTTTGTCTCCATTGTTTCTCTTTTTTTTGTTTATTCTATTTTGCTTTTCTATGTGATTTTAAATATAAATTTCCATATTGGTCTTTTACAAGAATCAAGGTATCGCCGATGTCAAAATGGACAAATTGTGAAGTTCCCACCTCACAAACAGTATCTTTGCTTTTAAGGTAAAAAACGTTGGTTGTTTTAGACTTCTCAAGAACCACTTTATCATTTATCACAAACTCTATTGTTTCATATTGCTCTTCTGACCCTATCGTTTCAGTATTGTTGCAGGAAAAGATAAATAATGGTATTAAGTACTTGACTTTGTATAGCTTTTTCATTTGTTTTGTTTTTAATATTCGAATTCATTAATATCATAAAAACTCGATATTGCCATATTAACTCTACATCTTTCTGACAATATTCCGCCGTGCCTATTTTTCTGAATGATAATCTCTGCCTCGTTTTGAGTAGGAGCATTGCCATAGTCTTCCCATTGCTCTATTCCATAATACTCTGGGCGGTATAAGAATAGCACCTCGTCAGCATCTTGCTCTATAGCACCACTATCTCTCAAATCGGATAACAATGGTCTTTTGTCTGCTCGTTGTTCTACTTGCCTTGATAACTGCGACAAGGCTATAACAGGTATATCTAACATTTTAGCCAAAGCCTTAAGCTCTCGTGAAATGAATGATATTTCCTGCTCTCTGTTTCGACTTGTACTGTATGTTATGAGTTGTAAGTAGTCTACAAATAATATTTCAATATTGTGTTTTAGTTTCATCATTTTGGCTTTTAATTTTAAATTTTGAATAGATATGGCTGGAGTGTCATCAATGTGTATTTTCATTCCTAGTAAATCTTGTTTAAGATTGAGATACCGATACACTTCCGCTTTGTTTAATCCTTTGCGTAATATTGAAGAATTGGGTATGTGTGTATAATTGGTAACTATTCTACTTGTTATTTGCTCGGCTGACATTTCTAGTGAAAATATTCCTACTGCTTTGTCTTGTTTTACCACGTCTATCACTTGTTGAACCACAAACGCTGTTTTGCCCATGCCCGGACGACCAGCAATGATTACCAAGTCTGAATTCTGCCAACCGCCAAAGGCTTTGTTTATGATTGATAGGGAAGACTTTATTCCTGTTATGTGTCCACTGCTGATGCTTTCAATTTTTTTCTGAACCGCCTCAATGAGCTGTGGAAAGTCTTTTGTCTTTTTATTGTCCTCTACAAATTTGTCTATAAATAGATTGTCAAAATATTCAAACGCTTTGTCTCTGATGTCAAAAATTCCTAAATCGGTCTGATTGGCTATTTGCACCAAGTTGCTAAATTTACTGATAAAATCACGGCGGATAGCCTCCTGCACGAGCATCATTATATGAACTTCAAAGTGAGCTGTGGTCGAAATTATACAAGTACATTCAACGCAATAAACAGTCAAATCGTTGCGTTTTTGTTCCTCTAACTTTTTACCAATAATAACCAAATCGAGTTTTTCGTATTGCTCCCATATTTGAGAGAATAATTCAAACAAAAATTTAGTTTTTTCGTTAGTAAATAGGGTAGGAGATAATATGCTATGATGTCTATTTAGTAATTGAGGTTCAAGAATAATACTCCCTATTACTGCCGATTCTATATCTACTTCGTATTTATTTAGCTTATTCATTATATGTTGTTTTAGGTCGTATTATTTTCGGTACTTTTGGTTGTATGATTCCTCCTCCTTTCAGAAAAGGAATAGTATTATTGAGGGTTAATTTCCAATTTGTTATTGGCTTATTGTAGCCGTTCATCCAACCACTTTCTTTCCAAAATTCATATTTTGACTCCAAAGCGAAATCCAAACTACTGTCATAAGGAGGTAAGGTTCTGGCGTAATCCATAAACTCCTCCAAAGTAGGATAAATGCTCTTTGACTCTTCTTTTGGTGCTTCTTTTTTTTCTGCAACCTGTACTTTTGGAACTTCGGTTATTTTTTCAGAAGTAACAGTTGCTGGTGGTTGTATTGGTTGAATAGGTGGTTCTTGTTTTACTTCTTTGATTGTTGTATTTTGAGTTGTTTCTTTTTTCTTTGGCTCAATGGCTACTTTTTCTTGTTTTTTTACCTTAACTTCTGTTTGTGTTTTTATTTCTTGTTTTGGTTTAGTAATGGTATAATCTGTGATAATTTTATAGGAAGTGGTGTAACCTATAGTGATTTTGAATGATATTAATCCCATATCTCTAAGCTCTATTCTACATCGTTGAATGGTAACTCTAGATATTTTAATTATTTCCATTAGTTTATTGTCGGATATTTCAATAGCATCTTCATCGTTATTATCCCACATCTCTAGCAGATAGAAATACATATACATAGAGGAATAACTGATTTTCACGTCCTCACTCCAAAATTTTTTAATCAAGTCAAGGTAATTCATATTTATAAGGTGTTGTTAGATTGTTGGATTAACTCCAACACTTTATCTCTATCAATAATGATGATATTGTTATGCTGATAAATAGCAGACTTTAGCATTCCACTTTTTTTGATTTCGTATGCTCTTGTTTTGGAACAGCCGAGTATTTTTGCAAGTCCGCTTAGTCCGTACTCGTATCTTTTGGATAGTAATGGATTGTTTAGCTCTTTCTGTAACTCTATGTACTCACCAACAGTGAGCTTCCACAACGGCATATCTTTATCTAATTGTTCAATCATTTGTTCTGAATAATTTTATGGCTTTTTCTACATCGATGATTATCTTTCTACCATTTTGAAAAATAGCATCGTCAAGTTTGCCACTTTGTTTTACATTAAAGGCGGTTGTTTTGGAACAGCCCAATATCTTTGCAAGTCCGTCTAACCCATACACGTACTTTTCTTGCTTTTCTACCTCGATAGGTTTTTCCTTCGGAAGTACCTCCTCTTTGATAGCATCAATAAGTTCTCGGACTGTTATCCGTGTTATGGGCAGGTTATATATTTCCTCTTTCATTTGCTAGTTCTTTTTTTTTCATTGTATGAGACCTTTGCAAGGCAAATCTCCCTAAAATTACTTATTAAACATTTGAATAT
>JAUMYH010000009.1 GCA_030528745.1 Bacteroidota bacterium | reverse complement strand
TCCATCTCGCTGATTTTAAAATGCAAAGATACGGAAAATATATTAGTAAATCAAAAGTTTTATTCTATATTATAGAAAATGAATAGAATTCTTATAGATTTATATATTATAAAGCTCTGAATAAAGGTATTTAAGTATTTATATCTAAATCACGAATATAATCTTCATATTCAAAAAAGAATCGCTCTAGAGTATCCATTTTTTCATAAAAATAATCAAATATATCGTTCCAATTTGCTTTATTATGAAACGATATATTTTTCTCAACCCATATTTTTGCTATAACTTTGTTGTTTTTAAGACGAGATTCAAAGTCAAACTCAACCTCAGGAATATATTCTTCAGTAAGAATTGTTTTCAAGGATTCTATCTTTTGAAAGTAAATTTTTCGGAGTTCCAAATCTTTATTTTCAATAGCTAAAAGTACTTCGATTTTTTTGTTATCAAGATAAAATTTAAAAGAAAAATCTTTTATTTTGGTATCGTACAACATCCACTTTCGAGGATATTTATTAGCAAATTCCCTCCAAAATTCAGCTTTTAATTCTTGTAATTCTTCTTTTTTGTACATTTTTTAGTAATCTCCAAGGGTTTCTAGATTTTGAGCCAAAGCCTTTTCTAGTTGTTCGTCATTTGGAGCTTTACCATGCCAAGCGTGTGTTCCCATCATATAATCAACTCCATTTCCCATTTCTGAATGCAACAACACACATACAGGTTTGTTTTTTCCTATTTTAGATTTAGCCAACTGCATTCCTTCCAAAATTGCAGACACATTATTTCCATTTGGAATTTCTACAACTTCCCAACCAAAGGCTTCAAATTTAGCTTTTAGGTCACCCAAAGGCAATACATTGTCAGTGCTTCCATCAATTTGTTTTTTGTTATAATCAATAGTTGCAATTAGGTTATCAACTCCCCTACCTCCTGCATACATAGCTGCTTCCCATATTTGTCCTTCTTGCAACTCTCCATCACCATGAAGCGTATATACAATATGTGTATCGTTATTAAGTTTTTTAGCCAATGCAGTACCTATAGCCACCGATAATCCTTGCCCTAAAGACCCCGATGCAATACGAACTCCTTCTAATCCTTCGTGTGGCGTTGGGTGTCCTTGCAGACGTGAATTTATTTTTCTGAAAGTATTCAATTCGTTTATTGAAAAATAACCTCTACGAGCCAAAACACTATAATATACAGGAGATATATGTCCGTTTGACAAAAAGAAAACATCTTCATTATATCCACTCATATTAAAATCAGTGTTTACCTTCATAATATTATTAAACATACAAACCAAAAATTCCGCACATCCCAATGAGCCTCCTGGGTGTCCTGAATTTACAGCGTGTACCATACGTAAAATGTCTCTCCTTACCTGAATAGTTAGTTCTTCTAATTGCGGAATTGATAAATTCATAATGTGTTTTGATTTAGTTTTACAAAAGTAAGATTTTATATAAAAACTTACAATCAAATTTTAATCAATTTTATTTTTTATATTTTCTAAAAGTAATTTCTTGGCTCTAAAAAGTTTAATCTTTATATTTGAAACAGATTCGTTCAAAATTTCGGATATTTGTTGATAGGAATAATCTTCAAAATATCTTAATTGGATCATTTTTTTGTAATCGGCTCTCAATAGTTTTATAGCTTTAAATAACGCTTCAATATCCTGACGTTCAATTAATAGCTCTTCGATTGTGGGAGATAAATCTGGGGTTTGGCTAGAAAAATCTTTGTTGTTACAATCTTCAATATTCACAAACACAGCCAGTTTTCTTTTCCGAAGTATATCAATATGTACATTTTTGGCTATAGAAACCAGCCACGTATTAAATGAATATTTATTGTCATAGTATTTGATTTTGTCAAATGCCTTAGAAAAGGTTTCGATTGTAATATCTTCAGTATCAACGGGGTCTGACACTCGTTTGAGCATAAAGTTATATACCCCATTCCAATACAAATCCATCAAATTACTAAAAGCGATTTGATTTCCTTGTTGAGCCTGTTCAATTATATGTAAAATATTTTTGTTTATTTCCAACGTTTGGGTTTTTGAATTAAATTATTGACAAATAATGATATTTGTACAAATACCAAAATTAGCTCGTAGAGGGGAAACAACCAAAAAAGATCTTTTTCGTGAAATTGTTTACCACATTTGTACAATATGATACCACAAAATATATACCGTATTGATAATAAAATCATTATATATAAGTCTATTTTACTGAAAATAATCAAATAAATTGTTGTTACAAGAAAACCTATTTGTGAAATAAAAAACAAAGTTAATTGTATTTTATCAAACCAAGAATACGAATTGGCAGTAGAAATATGCCTTCTTTTTTGAATATACCATTCTTTAAACGTAGTTTTCGGAATCGATATGGTAAAGCTATTGGAGTCAATACAAATATTTGTGTTTGTATTATTGGCAACACTATTGATTAACAAATCATCATCTCCTGATTGAATATTGATATGATTTGCAAATTTATCGGAGTTCTCAAACATCGTTTTGGTATACGCCAAATTTCGCCCTACTCCCATATAAGGATACCCCATTCTTGCCCACGAAAAATATTGAATTACTGTAAGTAAGGTTTCGTAACGAATTATTTTATTTATTAACGAATTTTGTTTCTGATAAGCACCATACCCCAAAACGATCTGTTTATGTCCTTGAATTTTTTCGGTCATAAGCCGAATCCATTGATTCGATTGGGGTTCACAATCAGCATCTAACAATAAAATATGTTCATATTTCGCTTTGCTAATCCCCTGTATTAGAGCTTGTTTTTTGCCTTTCAATACGTTGTTTTCAGAATTCACATAATAAGATATTTGTGGGTTTTTCCGTGCAAATGATTTGATGATGTTTAAAGTTTGGTCTGTAGATCGGTCATCTACGATTACAATTTCAAAATTAGGATAATCTTGCCTCAATACAGACTCAATGGTGTGAGCGATGTTTTTTTCTTCATTTCTAGCACAGATTATTATGGAAACTGGATTTGATGGTGATGATTTTGTCTTCTTTCTTTCTTTATAAAAAAATAAAAAAGAAAATACCCCTACATAATAGAGCAACTGTATAGCAACAAAAAAAAAGAGTAAAGACATTAAACCTAATTTTCGGTACAAATTTAATCCTTTCTCGGTAAAAAAAGCAATATCTTATGAAAATACTTAAAATAAAGAAAGGCTGTCAAAAAATACAGCCTTTCTTGTAAAAAACAATATGAAGAAAATAGAGTTCTACTTCAATAATTCATACTCAAACACAGGATAACCACGTTCACCAGCCTCATTCATAAGTGCCAAAAACTTGATTTTAAAAATATTACCTTCAGCATCTTTTAAAACATAAAATTTTCTGTCATTAACGGTACGATCAATAGTACTTCTCCATTTACTACCTATTACTTGTTGATGCGCTAAATTAGTCGCCGAAAATTTATCATGTTCTACTTCAGATAATTTGTAGTCAGTATATATTTGATCTCTTTCTTCGGCAGTGGTTGTAACTTCGTATACTCTAACGCCTCCATGAATGTTATTAAATACTAAATCTGTAAAAAAATACAACACTGCTGTCTGCATACTTGTTCCTGTATAATTGGTATTGGTAGTATAGCACAAATCCCAGGCTGTTTTCTGAGGCTGTACTGATACTGTTTGCCCTGAGGTAAGACTCAAATGTACAAAATTGTAATCAGTGTTTTTAGATATCGTAATTGTATTATGTGTGGTATCTTGAGGATTAGCGTATTGTATTACATAATCACCAATATTATTTTTAGTAATTCTGATTTTCTTCCAACCTCTATGATCACCCGTTGGGTTAGTACCTCCTGGTAATGGAATTTCTGTACCAATATGATTTCCCATATTTACTAGATATACCTTGTTTTGTTCAGCATCATCTGAAATTTCTGCTATTGCTGTTCCTTGACCAGGAACATTTGAGTTTAACACTCCAAAAGGATTATCAACATAACCATCAGTAGCTAATGCCTCGGTAGAAACGCCCACTGAATAATCTATTTCTTGTGGAATATTAATATCTGTTGTATTAAGTTGTTTTACAGCCATTTTTATAGAGTTATTAATAATCACTCTATAGGTGTCGCCGCAATAAAATCCAAAATCCCATTTTTCCCTATTTACAGCCGTTTGAGTATTGGAACTCAAATCAATATAAACCTGATTGGGTTGGTTAGGACCTCCCACTTCTGGAGCTACAATTGCTTGTTCGGTCACAATGTTAGTAACATTGGGGGTAGTTTTTGGTTCATCTTGATTACACGATGCAAATAAAACTACACATGTCGATAATAATAAAGCTGTTTTTCTCATAAAAATTTATTTTTAAATATTTAGTTTATAAATTAATTTCAAATAATAACTTCGCCCATATCCTAACACTATATCTGTACTAATTAGATGATTTGTTTGTACATCTGTTATACTACGAGTAACCTCTACCACATTTAGGGCATTTCGAATTCCTAGACTAGCTTCTAGTCTTCCCTTCAGAAAGTTTTGCTGTACAGAAGCGTCTAACCAACCGTAAGGTTCTATAGAAGCTATTGAATATCCCGATAACGTAGCTGTCCATCGTTGTGACACTCCTTTAAATTTGTAATATGCAGATATAATTGTTTTTGTGCGAGGTACAGTATAAGTTATATTGGTATTTAGTTGAAGATTGAATAAGAATCTATTATCAGTAGTATAAACATTATTATCTATAAGTTGTGAAATCCATGAAAATGATGCACCAATGGTATATTTCCAATCTTTAGTTGTAAATCTATTATTTGTAGAAAAATTGATGCTTTGATATTTACTAATATTAATCATTTCATATTTAGGGATATTTCCATCAAATCCAATTAAAGCATCGGTAATTCTGTCTTTGATATGGTAAAAACTACAAGTGATAGAACTGGTTAATGATATATCTGGATTTTTTTCCGAAAAAAATGATTTTCTAAAACTTCCCTCTACAGAATGAGCTTCTTCTGGAATAAGATTCTCGTTGCCCACAAAATAATGTCCTTCAAAAATCATTTTATTATATAATTCGATAAAACTAGGTGTACGGTATGACTTACCTAGTGCTAATCGATATTCAAATTCTTTTTCTGAAAGATAATTAGCACCTATTGAATAGGCATATTGATTAGGAAATAAATTTTGTATTGAATATCTGAATCCAGGTCTAAACGCTAATCGGGGGAATAGTTTGAATTCCGAAACGGCAAAAATATCATAATTATTTAGGTGTTTAGTAACCTCTTTTTCTTGATTATTAGCCTCATCAGTTAATGAAAACCCTTTATTATTTACCAATTCGTAACCCAATTGAAAATTAAGGTTTTTATCTTTCCAAATTTTGTTAAATGTACCTGTAGAATACCATACTTGCATAGATTCTAATTTGCGATGTTGATTGTCTGTCTCGCGTTGTTCTTTGATATAATATTTATAAAGTTCCTGATTTCGAGACTGAGATTGATAAGACAATGATAAATCATAATTAAACCAATTAGTTTTTCCTATAGCCCCCAAATTATTATAAATTCGATTAATGTGATAACGTGTATCATCAGCATATTTATATGCTCCTAACGAAGTATTATATCCTGATTTTACAGTATTTGAATACGAATTTACCTTTTCGGTCATATATTCAAATCTGTAAAAAATATTAAAGTTATCTTTATTATAATTTACTACAGCTTTCGAATTAATATTTTCCTTAGGAAGCCATTTATACCCTCTAGTTCTATCATTGAACAAATAATTTTTTCCTTTGTATCCGCCATAATAACCTTTAAAATTATTGAGATTAGTTCCTAGTGTAACATACCAGTTATTATTAATATTTTTTAATAAATTTACAGATTGTATATGTCTACCCTTATTGATGAAATTATATTCTTTACCTACAGTTTCTTCTTGTGCAGACAAATTGATTTCCATATTGTTATAAGTGTTTTTTTTAGTAATGATGTTCAATATTCCACTTACGGCATTAGCTCCATGGGTTACTCCCATTGCTCCTTCTATAATTTCAATTCGTTCAATATCATTAAGGTTTATTTGTGATAAATCAATATTATTTCCAAAACCAGACTCGTTAACAAGAGGTACATTATCAATTAAAATTTTAAAATAACTGGCATCTAAACCAAACAAGTTTACAGTTGATCTGCCTGAAATACCATCTGGAATTACTGTAATGTTGATATATTGATTGAGTACATCGCCAAGGTGTACAGCTCCTAAATTTTTAATATCGGTTTTTGAAATTACACGCACATTATTTATAGAATTTTTTACAGAACGGGGTTCTATTTGAGTTGAAATAACCACTTGTTCTATATCTGCATTCTTACTAATAATTGTATCATGAATTTGAGCCACAACGAAATAAGGAAATAAAAACAACCAAGAAGAATATATTATTGATTTCATGTTAATTCAAAATTGTTACTATTTTTTCTTAAATTTTAATCTTTTGTTTCTTGTTATTGATATACAGATGTTTAATATTTCTAAGTTCTTTGTTCTTAAAATCTACATCAACAATTTTTATTCTAGAGGTTTCGATATAAATCGAATTTCCTTCAATTCTACTTTTAATTTTATATGACTTATCTTCATCAAAAATCAGGGTTGTAGTTGCTTTGTTAAAATTTCCTTTTAATATTTTATTTTCTCCATTTCGTATAAAAGTTACCTCTAAATAATCTTCTGCTTTCTTCCTTAGCGTATACGCCATTGGGCTGAATTTTGAACGGATAGTATCTTGTTCAAAAGCTATCAGAACATCTCCTTTTTCGAGTCCAATACGTTCTGCAGTAGAATTTGGATATTTGAATTGCTCAATTTGTAAACCTTTACCTCTATAATTATTATTAAAAATAATTCCTAAATCTGCCTTATCATTATGTAAAATATAGGTGTTTTGGGTATGCCAAGACTTTCTAGATGCAGCGGTATCAATTTCTATAACATTGATATAAGGAGCTATATTTATTTGCCCTATTTGAGATGATTCCCAAACAATAGATTGAAGATTTTGTTTTTTATTAGAATTTATAAATGATTGAATATCTGTTTTTAGAAAATTTACAAACCCCATATCATGTCCTCCTTCTGGTTCGTGATAAATAATATTAGGATTGAATTTTTTGAGGTGTTCTATCATAGGACGAGTAATTCTGCTAGGATAAAGCATATCCGATTGGGTATTTACTACAAACATACTTTTCTGGTTAGTATTTTCTGGAAAAATAGCGTATTCTCCTAATTTGTCAGCTACACCATATGTGCCATTTAACGGAATAAAACCCGCAAATAACTCGGGATAAGTCATTGAAAAATAGAATGTTCCTGAAGCACCATCTGAAAATCCAGCTAAAAAAATCTTATTTTCATCAATATTATTATTTTTTATAACCTCCTTTATTTCCCCAAAAATCATATCAACTCCAACCCTATCGAACCAAGTTGCTCCTTGTTGCCCAAAAGGATAAAGAATATAGTACTCCTGTTGCTCAATAATGGCGTTAAACTTGTTTGTTTGGGCGTAATCAAGAGGATTTGTTTTAAGTTTTGGGCTAGATATTGATCCGTGCAAAAATACGATAAGCGGTTTTTTATCATTTTTATTTACAGGAGTATACAATACATAAGGTCTTGTTATCTGATCCAAACAAACGTAATTATATAATTCAAACTTACCTTCTTGTGCCCAAAGCATTAGGGAGTATAGTACGCAAAATAGATATACGACAAACTTCATTTATTTAGATTAATTAAAATTCGATGCAAAAATATAAAATATTTGATTATAAACAAAATTATTTAAACTAAATAAAAATAATAGATTTGTAGTTGAGTGTTTTCTAGTGATTTTAAAGGCATCTTATAGAATCAAAATAACAGCTATTATTCTACTCTGCTCTCTATAAACTTGATTAATTGTTCCACCGCTTTGGCCCTATGGCTGATGTTATTTTTTTCGGTATTGGACATTTCTGCAAAAGTCTTGTCGCTACCATTAGGTGCAAAAATAGGATCGTATCCAAACCCATTTCCCCCCCTAAGTTCTGTTGTAATTACGCCATTTATAACTCCCTCAAAAAGATATTGTTGATTATTAAATATCAGACAAATTACAGTTTTAAAACGAGCTTTACGATCAGATTGGTTCTCTAAATCTTGAAGTAGCTTCTGCATATTGTGCTGGTCGTTTTTATCCTCTCCAGCATATCTGGCCGAATTAACACCAGGTGCATTATTAAGCACCTGAACTTCTAAGCCAGAATCATCTGCAAAACAATTCACTCCGTATTTTTGGTGTATATATTGAGCTTTCAAAACGGCATTACCTTCGATGGTATCTGCTGTTTCAGGTATATTTTCTGTACAACCAATATCTTTCAGACTTAAAATCTGATAATTGGCAGGTATCATTTTCTGTATTTCTTGTATTTTGTGCTGATTGTTAGATGCAAATATCAATTTAATCATATCAATAAGTTATTGTTGTTCCCAAATAGAACCTAATTGTTGTATTTTTTGTTGAGTTCGTTTCAAAAAAATTTGATGTTCAAGCGATTCGCTATTAATAGGTTTATGTGCTAATGCTTTCCGAATCTGATCAACCTCCTTAGCTGTATTTTTGGCTTGTGATGTTAAATAACTTTCCGAAAATTTATCCCAAACGTAATCAACTGCTATTTGGTTGGGGTGAATCATATCTTGAGAAAAAAAGCGATAATCTCGAAGTTCATCATTAATAATCTCATACGAAGGAAAGTATTCAAATTGATTTCGCAATTGATAAACAGCCGAAAATAAGTGTGATTTGCTTACGTTGTTTTCAAAAAATCCATCTTTGTAATGTCTTACTGGCGAGATTGTTACGATAATTATTTTGTCTAATAATAATTTTCGAATATTGTTTAAAGCATCAACAGTTTCTTCCACCGAAATCAATTCCTTGTTAAATTCTGATTGCGAAATTTTATGACAATTTGCTACATATTTATTGGTAGGTTTGTGTTTATAAACCCAAGAACTTCCTAAAGATATTACAATATGTGTAGCTTTTTTTAAAAAATCATGAGCCAAACAAAGTTGCTGGTTTAGTTTTTCGATAAGTAATTCAGGGTTCGTATCACTCCATCGACTATGCACTTCCAATGAACTCCATAGTTGATTGTGTTCAAACAAATCTGCTTGTTCAAAAGGCGTTTTTCGCAATATACGCAAAAATGTATTTTCTATTGAAAAAACGTTGAACATTACTCCAAAGGGATTAGCCAGATTTTTTAGCTTATAATATATAAATTTTTCAGATATATTTTCAGCAAAACACGAACCTACAAAAAAGGTTGCGTTTTGATAGCATATTTTGTTATTGGTTTGATTTACAGTAGTTTGAATACGAAAATATGTCATTGAATTTTTAAATCTAAAGTTTTACGCAATGTTTCTAATGCAGGATTTTTTTGGATTAATTGTTGAAAAATTTCAAATTTAGTGAGTGGTCGTTTAACTTTTATATCTTGATCAATATCAAAAATAATATTAATGTTATGATTCTTAAGATGCCCTCTAAGATAGCTGAGCAATTCATTTAATATTCGTTCTATCTCTAATTTGGAATTTTCATTAGGTACTTTATAATAAATGATGGTGTCTTGGAGTTGAATTTGATTCATATCCATCAGTGATGAGGCTATGTACTTCCCCTCTCGATGGAGTTTTTCTTTAAATTTAGTCCAATAAATTTTCAAATCATTCTCGGTAAACGACTCTTTCAAAAACTCCGTTTTTCTTTCAAGTAACAATTTATTGTTTTGCCGAATAAGTTCATTGAGTTGTTGCACTCCCTTAATAGACAAAGCATTTACTGCATTTTTCGGAATATCTATTTTTTGTTCGGTAACTACTTGAGATGTAGCTACTGATTGAGTGTCAGAGGAACTATTTTTATTAAAATAAGTGTACGGAATTATAAATGACCTAGCTTTTTTTTTTCGCCATTAAATGTGATAGAGGCCAATTGCATCAGACACAACTCTACAAGCAGACGCTGATTTTGCGAACTTTTATAATTCAAATCACAGGTGTTAGCCAACTCCATAGCTTGAAGTAAAAACTCAAAAGATGCTTTTTCGGATTGAAGTTTGTATTGTTCTTTGGCTCCTTCACTGATTTCCAAAAGCCCGATGGTTTCGGATCTTTTGCATACCAAGAGATCTCTAAAATGAGATGCCAATCCTTGTATGTAATGATGAGCATCAAAGCCTTTGACTAAAATATCGTTAAGTAGTAACAACAATTTAGGAATATCATTTTCTAAAATAAGCTCTGTAGTTTTTACATAATACTCATAATCAAGTACATTCAGATTTTCTGTTACAGCTTCTTTGGTAATATTATCTCCTGCAAAACTTACAACCCTATCAAATATAGACAGTGCATCGCGCATAGCCCCATCAGCCTTTTGAGCAATGATTTGCAATGCCTCATCTTCGTACTTAACACCTTGACTTATGGCAACTTTTTCTAAATATTTTTTAGCATCAGATATTGTAATTCTTTTAAAATCAAATATTTGACATCTAGACAAAATTGTCGCCAAGATTTTATGTTTTTCGGT
This sequence comes from Bacteroidota bacterium, assembly GCA_030528745.1. GTDB lineage: Bacteria > Bacteroidota > Bacteroidia > Flavobacteriales > Flavobacteriaceae > Flavobacterium. The sequence goes on along the minus strand of JAUMYH010000009.1, from coordinate 42,949 downwards.
AGTAGCAAGTATAAAAATAGCATGTTTGGGAGGTTCTTCCAAGGTTTTCAGAAAAGCATTGAAAGCCGTAGATGAAAGCATGTGTACCTCATCAATGATATATACCTTATATTTTCCTTTTTGTGGTGGTATACGCACCTGTTCTATCAAATCTCGAATATCATCAACGGAGTTTTTAGAAGCCGCATCTAATTCAAATATATTGAATGAGAAATCCTCATTCGGATCGTCATAATCTGGTTGATTTATTTTACGAGCCAAAATACGAGCACAAGTTGTCTTTCCTACTCCACGCGGTCCTGTAAATAACAATGCTTGACCTAAATGATTGTTTTTCAAAGCATTAGACAGTGTGTTTGTTATAGCATGTTGCCCAACAACATCTTCAAAATTTTGTGGTCGGTATTTCCGTGCGGACACTATAAATTGCTCTTCCATAAATACTACTCGAAATAAGTTGTACAAAGATACATAAAAAACTTATAAACAAAAATATTTCCAAAACACAATTTGTGATTTTTATTTTTTACAAATAGAGTGCGTTGAAAATAAAAAAGTTATGATTCTGAAGTTGTATACAACTCCAAAATCATAACTGATTAGACTACGATGCTATTATTTTTTGGGTTGTGGAGGGTACTTTGATAAAATCTCGTGTACAAATTGATTAATACGCTCTTCTTTACGCTCTATGTCTTTTGACAGACCTCCCTCTCCTATTCCTTGCCATATTAATTCTTTTTTACGAGCATCAATTATATTAATACACAACACACCTTCAACAGATCTGTATACACCATAATTAGCTCCACCTCCCCAATACCAAGGATACCAGCCCCAACCCCATCCATAATTATGCACATCGACTCTTTCGGTAGACTTGGTCGAAAAATTAATCATAACATCAGGGTTTGATGAACTCTGCATTCCTTTGGCTTGAAGTTCGCGTTCAATAGCCTTTAAGATACGTTTTTTGTCCAAATCATGTATTTCTACCTTGTTAATACCATCTGTAAAAAAAGCATAGGTATTATATTTGGTATAATCCAGACTTTTGTCATAATCTGATACTACTTTCACAGACGAACAAGAAGCTATAAATACAGCTGTAATACCTATTATTAATAATTGAATTGTTTTCATAGTATATAGTTTTAAGATTACATCAAATTCTCATCTACCATATTGGGGAGTGTAACTTTCAGTAGTGGTTCTACTTCCATCGCTCGTTTGATGGCGAATATTGCCCCCTCGTTTCTTGCCCAGCTTCGGCGAGATATTCCGTTGTTTACATCCCAGAAAAGCATAGATTTTAAACGCCTTTCTGCATCTTTACTACCATCAAGAAGCATACCAAAACCACCGTTAATTACTTCGCCCCAGCCTACACCACCTCCATTGTGAATCGATACCCAAGTTGCCCCACGGAAACTGTCGCCAATCACATTATGAATTGCCATATCGGCAGTAAATCTTGATCCATCGTAAATATTGGAAGTCTCACGATATGGGGAATCTGTACCCGAAACATCGTGGTGGTCTCTACCCAAAACCACTGGCCCAATCTCGCCTTTATCGATGGCTTTATTAAAGGCTTCGGCTATTTTCATTCGCCCTTCGGCATCGGCATAAAGGATTCTCGCCTGAGAGCCTACCACCAAATTATTCTCTTGAGCCCCCTTAATCCATTGGATATTATCCGCCATTTGTTGCTGAATTTCCTCTGGTGAATTTTTCATAATTTCCTCTAAAACTTCACACGCAATAGCATCGGTTTTAGCCAAATCTTCAGGCTTTCCACTGGTACAAACCCAACGGAACGGCCCAAAACCATAATCAAAACACATCGGCCCCATAATATCCTGAACATAAGACGGATACTTAAATTCTCTGCCCAGCGAAGGATTTTCTGCCAATACATCAGCTCCTGCACGACTCGCTTCTAACAAAAAGGCATTTCCGTAATCAAAGAAATAAGTGCCTTTGGCGGTGTGTTTATTGATGGCTTTGGCGTGTCGTCTCAAACTTTCTTGTACTTTTTCTTTAAATAATTCTGGATTTTCCGCCATCATTTGGTTGGCTTCCTCAAAGGTCAATCCCACAGGATAATATCCTCCAGCCCAAGGATTGTGAAGCGAGGTTTGGTCTGAACCGATGTCTATTTTTAGTCCTTTTTCGTCAAATTTTTCCCATACTTCCACCACATTTCCGAGATATGCCAATGAAACTGTTTCTTGATTTTGTTGAGCGGTTTTCACTCTTTCCACGAGCCCATCGAGGTCGGTATGAATTTCGTCCACCCACTTTTGGTCGTGGCGAATTTTGGTAATTTTAGGATTCACTTCGGCACAAACGGTTACACATCCTGCAATGTTTCCCGCTTTGGGTTGAGCTCCCGACATACCACCCAGTCCAGAGGTTACAAAAAGTCCTCCTTTGGGTGATTTTTTAATTTTTCTAAACGCATTCAGCACGGTAATGGTAGTTCCGTGAACGATGCCTTGGGGTCCGATGTACATATAAGATCCTGCGGTCATTTGCCCATATTGGGTAACACCTAAAGCATTGAATTTTTCCCAATCGTCTGGTTTTGAGTAATTAGGAATCATCATTCCGTTGGTAACCACCACTCTTGGAGCGTCTTTATGTGAAGGGAAAAGCCCCATAGGGTGTCCTGAATACATTACCAAAGTTTGCTCATCGGTCATTTCCGAGAGGTATTTCATCGTCAATAAATACTGAGCCCAATTGCTGAATACCGCTCCATTTCCGCCATAAGTGATGAGTTCGTGAGGATGCTGAGCCACGGCATAATCCAAATTATTTTGAATCATAAGCATAATGGCAGCCGCCTGTTGCGATTTGGCAGGATATTCCGAAATCGGACGAGCGTACATTTTATAATCAGGGCGAAAACGATACATATAAATACGCCCATATTTTTCTAATTCTTCCTTAAATTCTGGAAGCAACTCAGTGTGATGTTTTGGGTCAAAATACCGCAAAGCGTTACGCAGAGCGAGTTTTTTTTCTTCGTCTGTAAGAATTTCTTTACGCTTTGGGGCGTGATTAATATGTGTTTCGTAAGGTTTTGGTTGAGGCAATTCCGTAGGAATTCCTTGCTGTATTTGTTCTTGAAAAGTCATGATATTTAAAAATAATATTTTTGAATTTTATTTTAAAGAATATACATATTGTGCCAAATCGACTAATTTGGCTGCATATCCGTATTCGTTATCGTACCAAGCTACAATTTTATAAAAAGTAGAATTAAGAGCAATTCCTGCCTTTGTATCTACAATACAAATATGGGTATCTCCTACAAAATCTTGCGAAACCACGTCGTCTGTAGTTACAGCCAAAATCCCTTTTAGAGAGCTATTAGCTGCTTTTTGATAGGTACTGATAATATCCTCGTAGGTAGTTTCTTTTTGTAATTTGACTGTCAAATCCACTGCAGAAACATTTAATACAGGTACTCTAAAGGCCATTCCTGTAAGTTTTCCCTTAAGCTCTGGAATTACTTTGGTTACCGCTTTGGCAGCTCCAGTAGTTGAAGGAATAATATTACTAGCTGCTGCACGACCGCCTCTAAAATCTTTTTTTGAAGGGCCATCAACTACCATCTGACTGGCAGTTAGCGCATGTACTGTTGTCATTAAGGCTTCTTCTACTCCAAAATTATCGTTTAATACTTTGATAAGTGGAGCTAAACAATTAGTAGTACACGATGAGTTGGAAATTATAACATCAGAAGACTTAATATTTGTATGATTAACTCCCATTACATACATAGCAACATCTTTAGATGGAGCAGAAATTAACACCTTTTTAGCACCAGCTTTGATATGTTGATTGGCTGATTCTTGAGTTGTGAATAATCCTGTACATTCCAATATGATGTCGGCCTGAACCTCGTTCCATTTTAATAATTTTGGATTTTTTTCGGCTGTAACTCGGATAGAGTTACCATTGACTATGAGATTATTTTCCTGAACCTCAATAGTTCCATCAAATTTGCCGTGTACAGAATCGTATTTAAATAAATAAGCCAAATGTTCTGCCTCTAATAGGTCATTAATTCCTACAACCTCTATATCGTTACGTTTTAATATTTCTCTTAGAGCCAATCGTCCTACTCTACCAAATCCATTAATTCCTATCTTTAACTTTGTCATAAATAATTTTTGTTTATATACTTACTATATCGCTTACTTTGATTAATTCGGTGTCGATGCCTGTGTGTCCTTTAATGGCTTTTTCTAGAGGTGTAAGCTCTACTTTGTCATTAATCAGTCCGACCATATATCCTGTTTTACCTTCTTTAAGGGTTTCAACAGCCTTTACTCCCAATCTACTTGCCAATACTCTATCAAAACACGAAGGAGCACCACCTCTTTGCAAATGACCTAATACAGATACTTTGATATCGTATTCGGGCATATTTTTTTGTACGTATTCTTTAAGTTCAAATACATTTTTACCTGTGGTATTTTCGCCTTCGGCTACTACAACAATACTAGAAGTTTTGCCTGAGTCTTTACTTTTGTGAAGCGAATCTAAAAGTCGTTCGATTCCTAAATTTTCTTCTGGAATTAGAATTTCTTCAGCTCCTGCACCTATCCCAGCATTTAGAGCTATATGTCCAACATCTCTGCCCATAACCTCTATAAAAAACAGCCTGTTATGAGAGTTGGCAGTATCTCTTATCTTGTCAATAGCCTCAACCACAGTATTGAGCGTAGTATCAAATCCGATAGTATGACTTGTACCATAAATGTCGTTATCGATGGTGCCTGGTATGCCAATTACAGGGATTGAAAATTCTTGACTAAAGGTTAGCCCTCCGCAAAAACTTCCATCTCCACCAATAATTATCAATGCGTCTATTTCTTGTTGTTTTAGATTTTCAAAAGCTCTTTTTCTGCCTTCAGAAGTTCTGAAATATTCCGAACGAGCCGATTTTAGGATTGTTCCACCTTTATTAATAATGTTTTTTACACTACGGGCGTTCATTTCCTTAAAATCTCCCTCAATCAGTCCTTCGAACCCTCTATAAATACCTACACAAGCTATCTCATAAAAACAACAAGTCCGCACTACAGCTCGTATTGCTGCATTCATACCTGGGGCATCACCTCCCGATGTTAGTACTCCTACTTTTTTAATCATTTTTATATTATGAAATTGCTTTAATATCTGCTATAATATTTTGTGCTAATTGATCTGCTTCTTCCTGCGTTTTAGCTTCAGTATAAATACGAATTATAGGTTCTGTATTGGACTTTCTGAGTAACGCCCAACGGTCAAGATAAGTGATTCTAAGTCCATCAATAGTCGAAATATCTTCATGCTGATATTTTTTTTCAATTTCTTTTAGAATTTTGTCCACATTAATATTTGGAGTAAGTTCTATTTTGTTTTTACTCATAAAATACAGTGGATAAGTAGCTTTAAGTTCGGCAACTGTTTTGTTTTGCTCTGCCAAAAACGTCAGAAACAAAGCCACTCCAACCAGTGCATCACGTCCATAATGTAATTCAGGATAAATAATTCCTCCATTCCCTTCTCCTCCAATTATGGCATTGCTTTTTTTCATCATTTCGACCACATTTACCTCTCCCACAGCACTACCATTATATATTCCGTTGTGTTTTAGGGTTATATCTCTTAAGGCCATTGACGAGGATATGTTGCTTACAGTATTGCCAGGGGTTTTGGACAATACATAATCGGCTACTGCTACCAGCGTGTATTCTTCACCAAACATTTCTCCATTATTAGATATAAAAGCCAGACGATCTACATCAGGGTCTACTACTATCCCCAAATCAGCTTTTTCCTCTACTACCAATTTACAAATATCTTGCAAATGTTCTTTTAGAGGTTCTGGATTATGAGGAAAATGTCCGTCAGGAGTGCAATAGAGCCTTACTACCTCCACCCCCATCTGTTCTAATAGATTAGGGATAATTACGCCTCCTGACGAGTTTACTCCGTCTACAACTACTTTAAATTTTTGTTTTCGTACTCTTTCAACATCAACAAGAGGCAAATTAAGTACTTCTTGTATGTGAATATCCATATAAGTATCGTTTTGAATAATTTTTCCCAAACTATCTACATGGGCAAATTCAAACTGTTCATTTTCAACCAAATCGATAATCTCTTGACCATCAACACCATTTAAAAATTCGCCTTTATTATTCAGAAGTTTGAGTGCATTCCACTGTTTAGGATTGTGTGATGCGGTCAAAATGATACCTCCATCAGCCTTTTCTAAAGTTACAGCCACCTCTACAGTTGGTGTTGTAGAAAGTCCTAAATCAATAACAGATATTCCCATTCCAATAAGGGTATTTACAACAAGTTGATGAATCATCGGCCCTGAAATACGAGCATCTCGACCAACTACTACTTGCAAATTGTCCGTTTGATTATTCTTTTTTAACCATGTACCATAGGCTGCTGCAAATTTAACAACATCTATTGGGGTCAAATTATCATTAGGCACTCCTCCTATTGTACCTCTAATTCCTGATATTGATTTTATTAAAGTCATAATTTATACAAATTTTCTTTTTACAAAAGTAAAAAATATTATTAACAAATAGTCTATTTGTGGGTGCTTTTTATTTGGCAAAATTATATCGTTCTAGATTTGTTTTTTGTACATTTGCACAGAAAAGTAATTCTGATGGCAAAAAACAAATATTATGTAGTATGGGACGGACATCAAACAGGTGTTTTTTCATCGTGGGACAAATGCAAACAGGCAGTACATAATTATCCAAAAGCCAAATATAAAGGCTTTCCTAATTTGGCGTTAGCAGAAAAGGCTTTTAAGGAAAATTATTTTGATTATGTAGGTCAAAAGTTTAAAAAAGAACTTTTTGTAGATACCAGTGGTAATGTAGGAACTCCCATTGCACCTTCTATATCGGTAGATGCTGCCTGTAGTGGCAACCCTGGTGTTATGGAATATAGAGGTGTTGATAATCAGAGTGGTAAGGAGATTTTTAGAATTCCTCCTATGGAACAAGGTACTAATAATATAGGCGAGTTTTTGGGGATAGTACACGCCTTGGCATTACTCAAAAATAAAGATTTAGATGTTCCGATTTATACCGATAGCAAAATAGCTATCAGTTGGATTAAACAGAAAAAATGTAAAACGCAATTAGAAAAAAATAAGAGTAATCAGAAGTTGTTTGAGCTGATACAAAGAGCTGAAAACTGGTTAAAAACAAATAGTTATACAACACCTATTTTGAAATGGGAAACCAAATATTGGGGCGAAATACCAGCGGATTTCGGAAGAAAATAATACCAGCTCTAATATAATTTGATACAATAATGTTTATTCATAACAAATATAATTGTATTTCTTGAAACAAAATAGTACATTTGCTGTTTGAATATTAAAATTTACATTAAAAACACATAAATTATGTCAAAGATTAAAGTTATTAATCCTGTAGTAGAATTAGATGGAGATGAAATGACACGTATTATTTGGTCTTTTATCAAAGAGCAACTCATTCTTCCTTATCTTGATTTAGATATTAAATATTATGATTTGGGTATCGAAAATAGAGATGCTACCAACGATCAAATTACCATCGACGCAGCGGAAGCTATCAAAAAGTACAATGTAGGTATCAAATGTGCTACCATTACTCCTGATGAGGCTCGTGTGAAAGAATTTAATCTTAAAGAAATGTGGAAGTCTCCAAATGGAACTATACGAAACATTGTTGGAGGAACTGTTTTCCGTGAACCAATCATTATGAGTAATGTTCCTCGATATGTGCAAGGTTGGACACAGCCTATTGTTATTGGAAGACACGCCTTTGGAGACCAATATAAAGCTACAGATAAGGTAATTAAAGGAAAAGGAACGCTTACAATGAGCTTTACTAACGAAGCTGGTGAAACCACTACTTGGGAGGTGTACAACTTTAAAGGTGATGGTGTAGCTTTGAGTATGTACAATACCGATGAGTCGATTTATGGATTTGCTCATTCGTCATTCCAAATGGCTCTTACCAAAAAATGGCCTTTGTATTTGTCTACTAAAAATACAATCTTAAAGGCTTATGACGGACGATTTAAAGATATTTTTGAAGAAGTATATCAAGAACATTACAAAGCTAAGTTTGAAGAATTAGGCATTACCTACGAACACAGACTCATCGATGATATGGTGGCTGCGGCTATGAAATGGAACGGAGGATTTGTGTGGGCTTGTAAAAACTATGATGGTGATGTGCAGTCGGATACTGTTGCTCAAGGATTTGGGTCTTTAGGATTGATGACTTCAGTGCTTGTAACTCCTGACGGAAAAACAGTTGAGGCAGAGGCAGCTCATGGTACTGTAACACGTCATTATCGTCAGCATCAACAAGGTAAAAAAACTTCGACAAACCCAATTGCCTCAATATTTGCTTGGACAAGAGGGCTTATGCACAGAGGTAAATTGGATAATAATCAGGCACTTATTGAGTTTTGTGAAAAACTAGAACAAGTATGTATCGAAACGGTTGAAAGCGGTAAAATGACCAAAGATTTAGCTATGCTTGTTAAACCTGAAGGACTTACCGAGAGCGATTATTTAACTACTGAAGATTTCTTGAAAACGTTAAAAGACAATTTGGATAAAAAGTTAAATTAAACCACTAAGAGCTGTCTAAATATTAGGCAGCTTTTTTTACCACATAGCCTGTTTTCAGCTAATAAAAAAGAGACTCAAATAGAGTCTCTTTTTTGTATAAAACTAGAAAATACTCTTTATTTCAAGGACTTAACCCCCATATTAAATAGTGTAAATGCTTGTATATCTGCGTTTTCGTCTATGATTTTAGATAAAGGTTTTCCTGCCCCATGTCCTGCGTTTACATCAATACGGATATATACAGGGTTTGCACCAGATTGTTTTTCTTGAAGTTCAGCTATAAATTTAAAGCTATGTGCAGGTACTACCCTATCATCGTGGTCGGCTGTAGTTACTAAAGTTGCTGGATATACCATTCCTTTTCGTACGTTATGTACTGGAGAGTATTTTAACAAATACTGAAACATTTCTTTACTTTGTTCAGCAGTACCATAATCGTAAGCCCAACCAGCACCAGCCGTAAAAGTGTGATAACGCAACATATCAAGTACACCTACAGCAGGTAGTGCTACTTTGAACAAATCTGGACGTTGAAGCATTGTAGCTCCTACCAAAAGTCCTCCATTTGAGCCTCCTCTGATTGCTAAATAATCTGAAGAAGTATATTTATTGTCAATCAAATATTGTGCAGCAGCTATAAAATCATCAAATACATTTTGTTTTTGCATTTGCGTACCAGCTATATGCCATTTTTTACCATATTCACCGCCTCCTCTCAAGTTAGCAACTGCATAAATCCCTCCATTTTCCATCCATACGGCATTGGTTACCGAAAAATTAGGCGTAAGGCTTACATTAAATCCTCCGTAAGCATAGAGCATTGTCGGATTTTTGCCATTAAGCTCAATTCCTTTTTTGTATGAAATAATCATTGGTACTTTAGTTCCATCTTTAGAGGTATAAAATACTTGTTTTGATTCATAATCATCTGAATTAAAGGCTATTTTTGATTTCTGATATATTTTAGAAATACCACCGGAAGGATTAAAAGAATAAATATTTCCTGCTGTAATATAGTTGGTAAAAGTATAATACAATTCTTTATCTTCTTTTTCTCCTGAAAAACCACTCACAGTACCTACTCCAGGCAATTCAATCTCACGGATTAATTTTCCATTATAATCGTATTGTTTAACTATAGAAATAGCATCTTTCATATAATGAGTAAAAAAGTAACCCGACCCTTTACTTGGCGATAATACATTTTCTGTCTCGGGTATAAAATCAACCCATTTTGCTTTCAGATTTTTAGCATCTACGATTACTATTTTTTTGTTAGGAGCGTCTTTGTCTGTAACCAAGAATAATTTATCACCTTGATTTTCAATAACATAATTACTGTTTTTAAAATCAGTAATAAATGGTACTATCGGATTGTTTGGGGTAGACAAATCCTGAATATACAATTCATTACCATAAGTTGAGTTAGCAGCCGAAATAATTAGATATTTATCATCTTCAGTTACATCGCCTCCTACATATCTTCTTTTGAGGTCAGCTCCAAAAATCACTTGGTCTGTTTTTTGAGCTGTTCCTAATTTGTGATAGTACAATTTGTGTTGATCTGTTTTTTCAGATAGCTCACTTCCTTTGGGTTTGTCGTAGCTTGAATAATAAAATCCTTCGTTACCTTTCCAAGAGATGCCACTAAATTTTACGTCGTAAAGCGTATCCTCAATTATTTTTTTTGATTCTACCTCCATTATAATTACTTTACGCCAGTCGCTACCTCCTTCAGATATAGAATAGGCTACTATTTTGTTGTTTTTAGAAAATTCCAATCCTGCCAACGAAGTCGAACCATCTTCTGAAAAAGAATTTGGATCCAAAAATACTTCTTCTTTCCCATTTTTATCTTTACGATAAATTACCGACTGATTTTGTAGCCCATCGTTTTTGTAATAATACGTATAATCACCTTTGACAAAAGGAGCTCCTGTTTTTTCGTAATTCCACAATTCAGACATTCTATTTTTGATAGCATCTCTAAAAGGAATTGCATTCAGATAGTCAAAAGTAACCTGATTTTGGAGTTTTACCCATTGCGTAGTTTCGTCAGACCTGTCATCTTCAAGCCATCTGTAGGGGTCTTTAATTTCAGTACCAAAATAAGTATCCACTACATCTACCTTTTTGGTTACTGGATATTTTTGAGTAACCTCTGGGGATTGCTCTGTTTTGGTAGCTGTCTTACAAGACATCAAAATTGCCACCATACACATTGGTGTTAAAATTTTTTTCATATAAAATATATTTTACCATTTATCAAATACAAATGTAATCATTTTTTACATTTATACTATCATCAATTTGGTGTTCTGTTTATAATTATTCAATTATATCTACAGTTATTTTTATTTCAATTTTGTATTTTTGTGAAAATCTTATCGCGTATGTATTTAATTTTTGATACCGAAACCACAGGAGTACCCAAACGTTGGGACGTGCCTATTTCTGATACGGATAATTGGCCAAGAGTAGTGCAAATAGCATGGCAATTGCACGACCAAATGGGGAGACTTATAGAACAGAAAGATTATCTGATAACTCCTGATAATTTTGATATTCCATTTGATGCAGAGCGTATTCACGGTATCTCTACCGAACTTGCCATGGAGCAAGGGGTGTCTATTATGAAAGTGTTTGACGAATTTAATGTAGCACTTTCCAAAAGTAAATATATTGTAGGGCAAAATGTTAATTTTGACATAACCATTATGAGGGCTGAATTTTACCGATATGGTATTGATTCTGTCTTGGAGACGATGCCTGTATTGGATACTTGTACCGAAATTACAGCCGAATTATGTAAAATACCAGGAGGAAAAGCTGGAAGATTTAAACTTCCTAAACTTACCGAATTGCACGAATTTCTATTTGGAGTTGGTTTTGCAGAAGCCCATAATGCCACTGCCGATGTAGAGGCTACTACACGATGCTTTTTTGAACTTATTCGTATTGGAGAAGGATTCTCGACCAAAGATATTCCAACTGATTATATCGAAAACTTTAGGATACATAATCCTAATACAATTCAGCCGATTGGTCTTAAAAACGTCAATCTCAAAGAAGAATCTGCCAAAATCCGCAAAAGAAATACGCCTAATACCGTAACTCAACAATCAACAGAGCAGATAACGGGTAACTTTGTGCATTTACACAATCATACGCAGTTTTCAATTTTACAATCCACGACTTCTATACAGTCATTAATTGATGCGGCAATACAAAATCAGATGAATGCCGTGGCAATGACTGACATTAATAATATGATGGGAGCATTTCAGTTTGTTAGTAAAATTGAGGCTCATAACAAAAAAATCAAAGGATTGCTCGATGATGCTACTTTGGAATCGCCTGTGGCAGATACGAGACTCAAACCCATAATAGGCTGTAAATTATATATTTGTGATAATCATTTAGATAAATCCAGAAAAGATAATGGTACGCTAAACTTGTTTATTGCCAAAAACAAAAAAGGGTATCACAATATAGCCAAAATGTCCTCAATAGCCAATACGGTAGGGTTCTACTATGTTCCTCGTATTGATAAAAAAATAGTTGAAACCTACAAAGAAGATGTAATCGTCCTTTCAGGAAATACCTATGGGGATATTCCTTCAAAAATATTAAATGAAGGAAAAAACAAGGCTGAAGAGGCTTTACTTTGGTGGAAAGAACAATTTGGAGACGATTTCTACCTCGAAATTATTCGGCACGGATTAGAAGATGAAAATGTGGTTAATAATGTACTTCTGGAATTTGCTCAAAAGCATAATGTTAAGTTAGTAGCTTCTAACTCAACTTATTATATCAATAAAAATGAAGCCGATACCCATGATACCATGCTGTGTATCAAAGAAAATGAAAACAAAAATGTGCCAATCGGAAAAGGAAAAGGATTTAGATACGGACTTCAAAACGACCAGTATTATTTTAAGTCAAAACAGGAAATGTGTGAACTTTTTGCCGATATTCCACAAGCCATTAATAATATAGATGAAATTGTAGCGAAAATAGAACCTTTTTCACTAAAAAGAGATATTTTACTTCCCAAATTCGACATTCCTGCTGAATTTATTACCGAAAATGACCCAGATGGTAAAAAAGGCGAAAATAAATACTTGCGACATCTGACTTATTTGGGAGCCGAAAAAAAATATGAGGCTATTACTTCAGAAGTAAGAGAACGTATTGATTTTGAGCTGTCTATTATAGAAAAAACAGGGTATCCAGGGTATTTCTTGATTGTACAAGATTTTATAGCAGCGGCTCGTGATATGGGGGTTTCGGTAGGACCTGGTAGAGGTTCTGCAGCAGGTTCGGTAGTGGCTTATTGTTTGGGGATTACCAATATGGATCCTATAAAATACGATTTGCTTTTTGAGCGTTTTCTGAATCCTGATCGTGTAAGTATGCCCGATATTGATATTGATTTTGACGATGAAGGTAGAGCCAAAGTAATGCAATATGTGATAGACAAATATGGTCAAAACCAAGTAGCTCAGATTATTACTTACGGAACTATGGCAGCCAAATCATCAATCAGAGATGCGGCAAGAGTGCTGAACCTCCCACTCTACGAGGCAGATAAAATAGCTAAACTCATTCCGAATAAATCTTTGCAAAAAATTTTCTCCGAGCCAGAAGAAAAACTCAAAAAAGACCTTAGACCTGAGGAGTTTGACAATGTACAAAATCTAAAAAAACTCGCCCAAGAAGAACCTTATGCTCCAATAATCGAACAGGCTAAAATCCTAGAAGGTTCTATCAGAAATACAGGAATTCACGCCTGTGGAGTAATTATTACCCCTGATGATATTTCTAATTTTGTGCCTATTAGTCAAGGAAAAGATGAGTTAGGACTCAATGTTACTCAATTCGACAACTCCGTAGCTGAAAATGCAGGGTTGTTAAAAATGGATTTTCTCGGACTTAAAACACTTACTATTATTAAAGATGCTATCAAGTTAATTAAAAAAACAAAAAATATAGAGCTTGATCCCGAAAAATTCCCACTTGATGACAAAAAAACCTACGAATTGTTTCAGCGAGGAGAAACCAAAGGCGTGTTCCAATACGAGTCGGTGGGTATGCAAAAATATATGCGTGAACTAAAACCAACCGTTTTTGCCGATTTGATTGCCATGAACGCCCTCTATAGACCAGGTCCATTGGAATATATACCGAGTTTTATTAAGCGTAAACACGGCATCGAACCCATAATTTATGACCTCGATGCTATGGAAGAATATCTTAAAGAAACCTACGGAATCACGGTGTATCAAGAGCAGGTAATGCTCCTATCTCAAAAGTTAGCTGGATTTACCAAAGGTGAGGCCGATGTATTGCGTAAGGCTATGGGTAAAAAACAAAAAGATGTACTTGATAAGATGAAACCCAAATTCATAGCTCAGGCCGAAGAAAAGGGACATAATTCTGAAAAATTAGAAAAAATTTGGAAAGACTGGGAGGCCTTTGCCAGTTATGCCTTTAACAAATCACACTCTACTTGTTATGCTTGGATAGGATACCAGACAGCTTATCTAAAGGCCAATTATCCTGCCGAATTTATGGCAGCCGTACTATCCAACAATATGAATGACATCAAACAAGTAACCTTTTTTCTTGAAGAATGCAAACAACTCAAAATATCCGTATTAGGCCCTGATGTAAACGAATCGTACTATAAGTTTACTGTAAACGAAAACGGAGATATTCGCTTTGGAATGGGAGCTATCAAAAATGTAGGTAGTGGTGCTGTACAAACCATTATTGATAATCGGAAAAACAAAAAATACAAATCAATATCCGATTTGGCTCAGCGTATCGATTTGAGAGCAGCCAACAAAAAGGCTTTTGAAAATTTGGCGTATGCTGGAGGATTTGATTGTTTTCCGAATATACACAGAGCTCAATATTTTGCCGAAGATGCTACAAAAACAACTTTTATCGAAAAAGTGTTGAAATTTGGAGCTAAAATACAAAGCAGTAACAATTCTTCGCAAATCAACCTTTTTGGAGAAACTGAAGAAATCCTTATCCCAGAACCTCAAGCTCCTGAAGCCGAGCAATGGAGTACCATGCAAAAATTAGCCAAAGAGAAGGAAGTAGTAGGTATTTTCATTTCAGGGCATCCGCTTGATGATTACAAATATCAGCTCAAATATTTTTCAAATGTAACCACTGCCGAACTCAAATATCTCAAACAACTTGCCATAGGTAAAAATTATTCGATTGGAGGTATCATTACTTCGGTGCAACATCTGACAAGTAAGGACAATAAAGGATATGCCATTTTTACAATTGAAACTATTGATGGCAGTACTCACGAGTTTAGAATTTTTGAAGGAAAAGAGGCTATCTATTCCAAATTTAAAGCGTTTTTGACCATAAATAACGCCATACAAATCGATTTTAAGATAGAAAAACCGAATTGGATGCCCAAAGATGGCAAAGAAATAGAACCGAGAATCGTATTTACAAAAATTCAGTTTCTGTCCGATGCCCTAAAAAGTACAGCCAAAAATATATATCTTGAATTAGATGTTAATGAGGTTAATAACAATATGATAAACAATATGTTAGAGGTTTTTAGACAAAACAAAGGCGATACGCCATTACATATTGACCTCATTGAGCAAGTATTAAACAACAAAAACATCGAATCCGAACAGAAAGAAGACAAAGAAGATACTGAAATTACTGATTCAGAGTTGTCTATAGCTGATGATGAGGTTGATGTATACAAAAAAAATGTACTTATGACGCTCGAAAGTGGCAATATTCGAGTGAATATCACCTTAGACTTTTTGCAAAATTTAGAAGAAAATCTAATTAATTTTAGACTTAATTAATCCCAATATAATATGAACAATTTAGCTTATTTAGTACAAGAACCCAAAATCAAAAAAGATAAAAATCCCCTCCTTTTACTTATTCACGGATACGGAAGTAACGAAGAAGATTTGTTTTCATTTGCTTCAGAGCTACCAGAAGATTACTATGTTGTATCAGTAAGAGCTCCACATCAATTACAGCCTTATGGTTATGCTTGGTATGCCATTACCATAACCGAAGATATGAATAAATTTTCAGATGATAATCAGGCGATAGCCTCACGTGAAATGCTTAACAATTTGGTGGACGAGCTAATTCAAAAATATGCTATTGACCCTAATGATATTAACCTTTTGGGGTTTTCTCAGGGATGTATTTTGAGCTATGCCTTAGCCCTTTCGTACCCTGAGCGATACAAAAAAGTAGTAGCCTTAAGTGGGTATCTCAACCCTAAAATAATACAATCGGGAGTTGAAGAGAAGGATTTTTCGAATCTTAAATTTTTTATTTCTCACGGAGTTTCAGATCAAATCGTACCTTTTGAATGGGGTAAAAATGCAACACTATTTTTAGATAAATTAGGTATTCAAAATCAATTCCATTCTTATCCAGTAGGACATACTATAAATATGAATATCTTTTTTGATTTCAAAAATTTCATATTAAACCAATAATTTAAAACATAAATTGTATTAAACTGATTATTAGTATTTTATATTTTTAGTATAGATAAAATCTATACGTTAAAAATAAGAGAAAACAAATGATGGTTTTGTTAAAAATAGGGTATTTTAAAAGTAGTGAAGAATGGTAAAGTTATAAGGTTAAATTATTTGTTTAAGTAATCGGTAGTAATAAACTGAATATCATATTTTTAAAAATAAGCCATAAAAGAAATTTATAGTATTTCTATAAGGTAAAAAACATGAAAAAAAACATTATTAAAATATTTTCTATAGGTATAGTTATAGGAACTATTTTGGGGTGTAAAACTCCTTCGATTAAAGACAACAATCAATTAGGGCATATTCATTTTGCGAAGACTATAACCATTAACGATTTGCAAAAACACCTCTATACAATAGCAGCCGATTCGATGATGGGAAGAGATACGGGTTCCGAAGGATTAAAAAAGGCTGGGGAATATATCATTGGGCAATACAAAAAATTAGGTATCACTCCCCCACCTTCAGCTGACAATTATTATCAGCCGATAGCCTCAAAATATATGCGTACGGCTTGGAGTAAAAAACTACCTGATTCGGAAAACATTTGGGCGTATATTGAAGGTACAAATCTAAAGGATGAAGTGGTTGTTCTTACAGCTCATTACGACCATATAGGATACAAGAATCATGAAATTTATAACGGTGCTGATGATAATGCTTCAGGCACTTCTGCCCTACTAGAAATTGCCGAAGCATTAACTTTGGCCGCTCAACAAGGCATTAAACCCAAAAGGTCAATTCTGCTCTTGCACTTGACAGGTGAGGAATATGGACTGCATGGCTCAAGGTACTATGTAAACAATCCCATAATCCCTCTTGATAAAACCATAGCAAATGTCAATGTAGACATGATTGGCAGAAATGGATTTGGTATGGAAAATAACAATCATTACGTATACGTTATAGGCTCGGACAAGCTCAGTTCGGATTTACATAAATTGTCCGAAAAGGCAAATTTTCTAGATTTAAAACTCGACTATCGGTACAATAGCGAAACCGACCCAAATCAATATTATTATCGTTCTGACCATTACAATTTTGTATTACAAAAAATTCCATCTATTTTTTATTTTGGAGGTGAACACAAAGACTATCATCAAACAACCGATACAGCCGAAAAAATTAACTATCCGTTACTGACCAAACGTACCCAATTAATTTTTTCATTAGTTTGGTTATTGGCTAATACTGATGAAAAACCTAAAATTGATAAATAATTTTTTAATCAAATTAGAATAAATAAAAATAATATCCTATCTTTGCCTTGATTTTATTTAGTATAAATTATGAAAACAGGTAAAGTGGTGTATTTTTGCGATGGTAAAAAATGCTGTAAATACAACAAAGAGGTTAAAAATCATTTGAAAGACCTTATAGATGATTTTGGCGTTCAGGTAGATGTTGAAAAAATGAAATGCCAAGGAAAATGCAAATTTGCTCCTGTTTTCTATATTGAGCATAAAGAAATGTACAAAAAGGAAGTAGACATCAAAAAGGTAGAAAAGTTCTTTTACAAACATTTGGTGTAATTCCTTTTAGAGGCTTTTCTGTATTTAGATTTTATAAAAATATCTTCTGGATAACAGACTGATTTGTATTTGTACGAAAAAAGAAATATTTTTGCTAAAAATAATATTATTATGCAACATATCATAGATCGTTTTATAAGTTATGTAACTATAGACACCGAGTCTGATCCGAATTCAGAATCAACTCCAAGTACTCAAAAACAATGGGATTTGGCAAATAAATTGGTAGAAGAACTTAAACAAATCGGACTTGAAGATGTAACCATTGACGATAATGCCTATATAATGGCTACCCTGCCGAGTAATGTAGATTATCCAGTGCCTACTATTGGGTTCATAGCTCATTTTGATACCTCGCCTGATTTTACAGGTAAAGATGTGAAACCTCAAGTTGTTCCTAATTATGATGGTAAAGATATTGTACTCAACCAAGAACAGAATATTGTATTGTCTCCAAAATATTTTAAAGATTTGTTGATGTACAAAGGTCAGACACTTATTACTACCGATGGTACTACCCTATTGGGTGCTGATGATAAGGCTGGTATTACTGAAATTGTGTCTGCCATGGAATATTTGATTAACAACCCTGAAATAAAGCATGGTACTATTCGCGTAGGATTTACTCCTGACGAAGAAATTGGTAGAGGTGCTCATAAGTTCGACGTAGAAAAGTTCGATGCTCAATGGGCTTATACGATGGACGGAAGTCAGGTTGGAGAGCTTGAATATGAAAATTTTAATGCTGCTGGAGCTAAAATTCATATTAAGGGTAAAAGTGTTCACCCTGGTTATGCCAAAGGAAAAATGGTTAACTCTATGCTTATTGCCAACAAAATAATAAGCAAACTTCCTAAAAAAGAAGTTCCTGAAAAAACAAAGGGCTATGAAGGATTTTTCCACGTAACAGGTATAAAGGGGAGCATTGAATCTACTCAAATAGATTTGATTATCAGAGACCACGACAAAAAGTTATTTAAAAAACGAAAAAAGCATCTTACCGAAATTGTAGAGAAAATTAATCAGAAATATCATAAGAAGATTGGAGAAAATATCGTTACATTAGATATTAAAGACCAGTATTATAATATGGAAGAAAAGGTAAAACCTGTGTATCACATAGTGGAAATTGCCGAAAAAGCAATGAAGCAACTTGGCATTAAACCTATTATCAAGCCTATACGTGGTGGTACTGATGGTTCGCAACTCTCGTATATGGGGCTTCCTTGTCCTAATATATTTGCAGGTGGACATAATTTCCACGGTAAATATGAATATGTGCCCGTTGAAAGTATGCAGAAAGCTATTGATGTAATTGTAAAAATAGCAGAGCTTACAGCACTAAAATACAACAAATAACAAAACTTAAACCATAACGATAAAGCACAGAATTCCGTGCTTTATCGTTATTTTGTATAAGATTCCTCTATCTTTACATCAATAAAAAATCAAATTCCGAAAATCAAATTGGCTTATATTTTGATAAGTTTTAATTTGTATCAGTATATAAAATATTGATTTTTATACAATACCTTTTTGTTATTACAACACCTCTCAACCGCTCTAACAACTTAAATTTAAGATAATTATATATCTAATAGAATTGAATGAAAAAGAAAAAAATAAAAATTGCTAAAAAAAAACTTGATTATACAGCTGATATTTTGAAAATACTTTCTAAAGACCCTGAAAAATCCTTGAACTACAAACAAATAGCAGCTAAATTAGAACTTAAAGATTCTAAATGTAAAAATCAAATAATCAAGGATTTAAAAATTTTAAAGAAACAAAATAAATTGGAGGAAATTCAGGTTGGTAAATATAAAATACAACCTCAAAGCGATAATTATCTGGAAGGAATAATAGACATGACCACTCGCAAAAATGCCTATTTTGTTTCAGAAATGCTTCAAGATGATGTTTTTATTCCTTTCAGTGGACTAAATCACGCTCTTGATGGCGATAGAGTTAAGGTGTATATTTACAACAGACGGCGTAACAAAAAAGTTGAAGCTGAAGTAGTTGAAATACTCGAACGCAAAAAAACTGCATTCGTGGGTATTTTTCAAGACCAAAAAAAATTCGGTTTTGTACTCTGTAATAACCCCAAAATGTATACCGATATATTTGTTCCTGCCGACAAATTCAATGGAGCTAATAATGGAGATGTAGTATTGGTAGAAATTGAAGATTGGCCATCTATAGCCGATTCGCCTTTTGGAAAAATCATAAAAACTATAGGTAAACCAGGCGAACACGATACAGAAATCCACGCCATACTTACCGAATATGGTCTTCCCTACTCTTTTCCTTCAGAGGTTCAGGAATATGCCGACCAATTAGACACTTCTATATCTGAAGATGAAATAGCCAAACGTCGTGATATGCGTGGGGTGTTGACCTTCACTATCGACCCAAAAGATGCTAAGGATTTTGACGATGCACTCTCGTTTCAAATTCTCGAAAACGGAAATTACCAAATTGGAGTACATATAGCCGATGTATCACATTATGTACAGGAAGGTTCTGTTTTGGACGATGAAGCCTATAACAGAGCAACATCTATATATCTGGTAGACAGAGTTGTACCTATGTTACCTGAAGTACTTTCTAACTTTGCTTGTTCGCTCCGTCCTTTGGAAGAAAAGTATGCCTTTTCGGCTGTTTTTGAATTAAATCAGAAAGCGGAAATTATCGACAAATGGTTTGGAAAAACGGTAATCTATTCCGATAGTAGATTTTCCTACGAAGAAGCTCAACATATAATTGAAACCAATAGCTCGACGATTCCAAGTGAAGTTTCGCTTACTGGCTCCGAGTATGAAATTGAACAAAATATCAAAACAGCAATTCTTACCCTTGATGATTTGGCAAAAAAAATACGCAAAAAAAGAATGCAACAAGGAGCTATTTCTTTTGATAAAGTTGAGGTCAAATTCAATCTTAACGAAAATGCAGAGCCTATAGGCGTGTATTTTAAGGAGCAAAAAGATGCCAACCATCTTATAGAAGAATTCATGCTTTTAGCCAATCGTAAGGTTGCCGAATTTATTGGTAAACAACACAAAACCTTTATTTATCGTATTCACGACGAACCCGATTTAGAAAAATTACTCAATCTTCAACAGGTGATATCTCGATTTGGATACAGTATAAACCTTAAATCCAAAAAAGAAATTACGCAATCACTTAACAATTTACTTGAAGATGTTTCTGGAACGAAAGAGCAGAATCTGATTGATATGTTGGCCATTAGGAGTATGAGTAAAGCCAAATACTCAACTACAAACATAGGTCATTATGGTTTGGCATTCGATTACTACACACACTTTACCTCTCCCATACGTAGGTATCCTGATGTTATAACACACAGATTGTTACAGCATTATCTCGAAGGAGGTAAAACAGTGAATACCGATTTGTACGAAGCCAAATGTCTGCATTGCTCTTCGCAAGAAGGACTTGCTACAAATGCTGAGCGTGATAGCATCAAATATATGCAAGTTAAATATATGAATGAACACAAGGATACAGCATTTATAGGCGTAGTATCGGGTGTTACCGAATGGGGAATATTTGTAGAAATTATCGAAAATAAATGTGAAGGACTGGTGCGAATTAGGGATATTAAAGACGACTATTATACTTTTGACGAAAAACAATACGCCCTGATAGGTGCTTCATCTAAAAATACAATCCAACTTGGAGACATCGTAAAAGTGAAAGTAAAAATGGCCGATCTTAACAAAAAACAGTTGGATTTTGAACTGGTAGAATAAAAGATTGGCACGATATATTTTTCATTAAATGTAGCGATAAATCAAAAATATTCACAACCTCGAACGACTTGTTTTCGAGGTTTTTGCACTCTATAAAAAACTTTTACAAAGGTTTTAAATAGCATCTAAGCAGAATCCAGCAAAGAAAATTGTTGTTATTCTGCTTTTTCTTGATTAATTTCGTAATTCTAAAATATTTCAAATGACAAAAATTATTGGTCTTACTGGTGGTATTGGCAGTGTAAAATCGACTGTAGCCAAAATGTTTGAAGCCTTGGGTGTTCCTGTTTATATAGCCGACTTAAAAGCCAAAGCAATAATGGATATGCCAGAGGTTATTCAAGAAGTGCAAAGCATTTTTAATCAAAATGTACTTACTGAAGAAAATAAATTAGATAGAAAAAAAATTGCGTCTATAGTTTTTGAAGATTCTCATAAATTATCTAAATTAAATGAAATTATACACCCAAAAGTACAGAAAGATTTTAATGATTGGACAATAAAACACTTAAATTATCGTTATATCATCAAAGAATTAGCAATTTTGTTTGAAAATAAGGCTGAAAAACAATTTGATAAGATTATTTTGGTTACTGCTCCGTTAGAAATTAGGATAAATAGGGTTATTATGCGTGATAAAATTACAAGAAATGAGGTGCTAAATAGGATTAATAATCAATTGCCAGACTCTGAAAAAATAAAGCGTAGTGATTTTATAATCAATAATTTAGATCTAAAATCTACAGAGCAGGAAGTGCTTAAGATTCATCAGATATTAAACGCCTTAAAGTAGTATGTTAAGTAAAAGTTAATTCTTGTAGATGTTAAATCTAAATAGATTAGATTTGTACTGATGAATAAAGTTTTATTTAAAACACTCGTTACACTGATGTCTATAGCTTTGTTAGGCATTGTTTTTATTCAAGTATATTGGATCAGAACCTCGTTGCTTCAAAGTCAGGAACAATTCAAATATCAAGTGCAACAAGCCCTCAATAGCATAGCTACTCGTTTGGAAGACAATGAAGTAGAATCGTATATTTATCAGTACGAAAGGCTAAGGGACAGTGTGGGCAAACCTATATCAGAAAAGGATTTGATACAATTTCATTCTGTACATAAAAATATTAAAACAAATGAGACAATTTCGTATTTAGGAATTATCAAAACTCAAGATTTTAATATAAATTTGCCTGTTTTCAGAAATTCACTGGATTCAATACCTATCCGCAATTATTATAGTAATTCCAGAACCGAAATATTTAGGAACGATAAATTACAAGATCAAAAAAATATTGCAAACACCTCGATTCCTGACCAGATAATAGAACAAGAAGGAGAACTTGATATACTTAAAAAGGTACAATTTGATATTTTTTTGAAAAATACAGTTTCGCTTTTGCCTATAGAAAACAGGGTTTCGATTACAGAATTGAACAATTTACTCAAAGAACAATTCAAAAATTATGGAATTGATACACCTTACGAGTTTGCTGTTTATAGTAATGAAATTGCTACTAAAGTAAAATCGGAAAATTTTATTTATGATGATGAGTTGTCGTATCGTGTAGGGCTTTTTCAAAATTATCAAGACGAAGATACACCCAAGAACGAACTTTTGGTAACTTTTCCTCATAAAAAACGATACCTAATGTCGGATATTGTCGGTATTACGATTTTGAGTATATTGTTTACTATTGTTATTGTTGTTGTGTATATTAATGCTCTGAATCAATGGCTTACACAACGTAAAATATCAGAAATCAAAACAGATTTCATAAACAATATGACGCACGAATTCAAAACGCCCATAGCTACCATTAACTTGGCTCTAGACGCGATTAAAAATCCGAAAGTGCGAAACGATCAGGAACGTGCCAATAAGTACTTGGTAATGATTCGTGAAGAAAACAAACGACTTCATGCTCAAGTAGAAAATATTTTGAGAATTTCAAAATTAGAAAAAAAAGAATTTGATATTGACAAAGAAGTTGGCGATGTTAATTTCTGTATAGAAAACGCCATAGAACATGTAGCATTAATTTTAGAAAACAAAGATGGGCATATTATAAGCAATCTGAACGCCAACAGAACCACTGCCCTATTGAACGATATGCATTTTACAAATGTAATTGCTAATATTTTAGAAAATGCTATAAAATACTCTGATGAGAAACCTATAATTGAAATTTTTACAGAAAATGTTAAAGATTTTATTATCATTAAGATAAAAGACAACGGAGTAGGAATGAGTAAAAATGCTTTAAAACATATTTTTGATAAATTTTATAGAGAGCCTACGGGCAATATACATAACGTAAAAGGTCATGGACTTGGGTTGGCTTACGTCAAATCTATAGTTCAAGACCATAATGGACAAATTCACGCAGAAAGCGAAAAAGGGAAAGGTAGTACCTTTATTATAAAACTACCTCTAATCAACTAGATATATAAATATGGAAAAAACAAAAAAAATTCTATTAGTAGAAGATGACCCTAATTTTGGTGCTATTCTTAGAGATTATTTAGCACTCAATGATTTTGATGTTACTTTGGCTAAAAATGGTATGGAAGGTTTAGACAAATTTAAAAAAGATGTTTTTGATTTGTGTATACTTGATGTAATGATGCCTTATAAAGATGGTTATACGTTGGCTAAAGAAATTAGAGATAAAAACAAAGAAGTTCCGATTGTTTTCCTAACCGCCAAAACAATGAAAGAAGATGTGCTTAAAGGATACAAAGTAGGAGCCGATGATTATCTGAATAAACCTTTTGATTCAGAGGTATTATTAGCTAAAATTCGTACAATTATTCATCGTAAATCATCAGAAGTAAGCAAAATAGACAACACTAAGTTTGAATTTATTATCGGTGATTTTCATCTTAATTCCAAACTAAGAGCCTTAACCTACAAAGATGGAGAGCCTTTTAAACTATCTCCTAAAGAAAACGAACTGCTCAAAATGTTGGCTCAACATCAAGATGATTTAATGCCTCGAGAGTTTGCTCTGAACAAGATATGGAAAGATGATAATTACTTTACATCGCGTAGTATGGACGTGTACATTGCTAAATTGCGTAAATATCTTAAAGACGACCCGAAAGTAGAAATCATCAATATTCACGGTGAAGGATTCAGATTGGTAGTAAAAAATAAACAATAAATATCAAATAGGCTACCTTAATAGGTAGCCTTATTCTTTGTTTTTTGTATTTTTGCAAAAGAAATAAATGCTGTTTTGATGAATAATAATTTAATTCAAAAATATAACATACCTTGTCCACGATATACAAGCTACCCTACCGTTCCGTATTGGGACGAGGATTTATTCAATTACAACCAGTGGATCGCTAAACTTAAACAATCTTTTTCGGAAAGCAATGCCACTGAAGGAATTAGCATTTATATTCATTTGCCTTTTTGCGAAAATTTATGCACATTTTGTGGTTGTAACAAACGCATAACCAAGCAACATTCTGTAGAAGAACCTTATATAAAGGCATTGCTTAAAGAATGGAATTTGTATTGTAATCTGTTTGACGAAAAACCCAATATCAAGGAGATTCATCTTGGAGGCGGTACGCCTACATTCTTCTCGGAGGAGAATTTAAAGTTTTTGTTGGAAGGTATTTTTAAGTCCTCTACCCTTGCTCCTGATTTTGAATTTGGCTTTGAAGGACACCCCAACAACACTACCAAGGAACATTTACAAACACTATACAACCTTGGTTTTAAACGCGTTAGCTTTGGGGTACAGGACTACTCTCCTATTGTTCAAAAGGCTATAAACAGGATTCAATCCTTTGAAAATGTAAAACAAGTAACACATTGGGCTAGAGAAATTGGATACGAATCAGTAAGTCATGATTTAATATTTGGATTGCCTTTTCAAAAATTATCTGATATTTATGACACCATAAACAAAACCATTTCCCTCAAACCAGACAGACTGGCTTTTTATAGCTACGCACATGTACCTTGGATTAAAGGTAATGGGCAACGTGGATTTAAAGATGAAGATGTTCCGAAAAATGAACAAAAAAGAGAAATGTACGAAAAAGGCAAACAGTTGTTGTCCGAAAACGGCTACCTCGAAATAGGAATGGATCATTTTTCGTTAAGTTCTGATACCTTATACAAATCGTATCAATCCAAAAAAATTCATCGTAACTTTATGGGCTACACTTCTTCTAAAACACAATTAATGATAGGTTTGGGAGTATCTTCTATTGGTGATACTTGGTATAGTTTTGCTCAAAATGAAAAAACAATTGAAAATTATTACGATTTGCTAGACAAAAACATTTTTCCTGTTGTACGCGGTCATATCCTTACCGATGAAGATTTGATTGTTCGTAAACATATTCTTAATATTATGTGTTTGCTTGAAACCTCTTGGAAAAGTCCACAGATGCAACTCCCTGAAATGGAGGACATAAAAGCAAATCTGAAGGAATTGGAAAATGATTGTTTAATCAAATTTACAGACGATGGACTGATTGTAACCGAACAAGGAAGACCTTTCGTACGTAATATATGTATGGCTTTTGATTTGAGATTAAAACGCAAAGCTCCTGAAACGAGATTGTTTTCGATGTCAATTTAATTGTTCGATAATTTATTGTCTTCCAAATATCTTTTTTCTATAAAATCAATATTACGGATAGATTTGCGAGTCCAATCAAGGCGTTTCTCCAAAATTTCTTCTTCTGTAAGTTGCCAATCAATGGTCGATTCTCGAAGTCGTTGCATTAAATTTTGAATAATAATAGCCGCTGATACGGATATATTCAAACTCTCAGTAAATCCTACCATTGGAATATACAAATAATCATCAGCCTCCTGCATCACCTCTGCCGACAAGCCTTCTTTTTCTGTTCCAAAAAATATGGCACTAGGTTTGGAAATATCAAAATTGGAAAGCGTAGCGGATTTTTTATGTGGTGTCGTAGCTACTATCTGATAACCTTTTTTGCGTAGCTCTCCAATACAATCCAAACTGGTTTTATACCGATGAATATCCACCCATTTCTGAGCTCCCATCGCAATTTGTCTGTCTATTCGTTTGCCAAATCTTTGTTCGATTACGTGTATTTCCTGAATACCAAACACTTCGCAACTACGCATTACAGCACTGGTGTTGTGCAACTGAAATACATCTTCTACCGCTACCGTAAAATGTTTGGAACGATATTTGAGTATTTCTACAAACTTTTCTTTGCGTTCTGTAGTAATAACCTCCTCTAGATAAGCTAATAATTCTCGATTAAATGCCATTAAAGTTAATTCTTTGTTTTTGATTAGAAATAATTTATCTTAACTATTGATGGAACTTGAGATTTATTTTATTTACCTTTGTTGGTTGTTGTTACGTATTTTTCGATAGCCATTGTCATTGAAGGCGTTTCGGGGGTGGGTGCAAATACATCTACTCTAAGCCCTAATTCTACGGCTTCTTTTTGGGTAGTTGCCCCAAATACAGCTATTCGTGTCTTATTTTGTTTGAAATCAGGGAAGTTCTTAAACAAAGACTTTACCCCTGTAGGACTAAAAAACACGAGCATATCATAAAATACGTTTTCTAAATCTGACAAATCACTCATTACAGTTTTGTAAAATACGCCCTGTGTCCAGTCTACATTCAATTTATCAAGTGTTTGAGGTACATCACTATTTAGCTGATCAGACGAAGGCAGCAAAAACTTTTCGTCTTTATATTTTTTTATAAAAGGAGTTAAATCTGAAAATTCTTTTTGTCCCACATAAATTTTGCGTTTGCGATACACTACATATTTTTGTAAATAAAAAGCGATTGCCTCTGATTGACAAAAGTATTTTAAATTTTCAGGAACTTTATAACGCATCTCCTCAGCCACTCTGAAGAAGTGATCTATCGAATTTCGACTTGTAAATATAATAGCAGAATAATTACCTAAATCAATTTTTTGCTGACGCACATCTTTGGCAGTAGCTCCTTCGACATGGATAAATGGTCTAAAATCTACCTTAACTTTATGTTTGTTTTGTAAATCAAAATAAGGAGAATTTTCCATTTTAGGTTCAGGCTGCGAAACCAATATTGATTTAATCTTATCAAGAGTCATAATTTTTATAATTGTTTAGTAAATAGGTAATACATAAAATAGTATGGTGCTATTTCAAGGGTGCAAAGATACAAAATAAAATAAAATAATTTATTTAAAATTTCTTTTCGAAAACTAACAAAGGTGTTGATTAAAATAAAAATTTGAATTGCTATAAAAATACCAAAAAGTATGTAAGTTACTAATTCGTTTACTGGAGGAGTGTAATACATTATAAAACAGACAAATAACAATATATTACCCGTATAGGTTTTGTAACTAATTTGTCTGAAAATAAATTTATCATAAAAGCCTTTAATTTCAAAAATTTGAGCAATTCCTTTTTCGATAAAATATTTAACTCCTATAAATAAAGTCAGAAAACCAAATATCTGAAACCATATAAACCAATCTGTTCTTGGATAGATGTCAATATTTGATAGTAATATTAGAAAAAATAAGGAGAACGAAATCAACTGTACAACTATGGTTATCAATGAAAAAGCTCCCAGTGTATTATCGCCCTCCGAATAGAGCTTGATATATTTGTTGTTATACAAAAGAGCTACATAATCTTTAAACTTTTTTTCAAAAACATTTCTTAATATCGCTACCAACAAGAAGCCTATAATGAATAAAAAAGCAACCCAAGTATTATCTTGAGTTGCTTTTTCGATGAAATTTATATCTAACTTCATTACTTTAAGGCGAATTTTGCAAATTACTTTCTAACCTTAAAAGCATTATTTTGCGGATAATAAGCCACCTCTCCTAGCTCTTCTTCAATACGGAGCAATTGGTTGTATTTTGACATTCTGTCCGAACGCGAAGCAGAACCTGTTTTGATTTGTCCACAATTAAGAGCCACTGCCAAATCAGCAATTGTATTGTCTTCGGTTTCGCCCGAACGATGCGACATTACCGAAGTGTACCCTGCATTGTGAGCCATATTTACGGCTGCAATCGTTTCGGTAAGCGTACCAATTTGGTTTACTTTTATTAATATAGAGTTAGCCGTATGGGTATCAATTCCTTTTTTAAGGCGTTCAACATTAGTTACAAACAAATCATCGCCAACCAATTGTACATTTTTCCCTATCTTTTGGGTAAGAATATTCCAACCATTCCAATCGTTTTCGTCCATTCCGTCTTCAATCGAAATTATTGGATACTTCTGACACAATTCAGTCAGATATTCTGCTTGTTCTTCCGAAGTACGAACCTTACCTTTAGCTCCCTCAAATTTAGTGTAATCGTATTTTCCGTCTTTATAAAATTCTGACGAGGCACAATCAAGGGCAATCATGATGTCTTTTCCAAAAGTATACCCCGCTTTTTCAACGGCTAATTTTATAGAATCAAGAGCGTCTTCAGTCCCCTCAAGCGTAGGTGCAAAACCACCTTCATCGCCTACTGCAGTACTCAAATTTCTTTCGTGCAACACTTTTTTTAGGTTGTGAAAAATTTCAGTACCCATTTGCATAGCTTCTGTAAAGTTTTTTGCCAAAACAGGCATAATCATAAATTCTTGAAAAGCAATAGGAGCGTCAGAATGAGAACCACCATTGATAATATTCATCATAGGTACAGGAAGCGTATTAGCACTTACACCGCCCACATAACGATATAGCGGAAGTCCTAATTCGTTAGCAGCAGCCTTAGCCACAGCCAATGACACGCCCAATATAGCGTTAGCACCCAATTGAGCCTTGTTTGGCGTTCCATCAAGTTCAATCATCGTTTTATCAATCAAGTTTTGCTCAAAAACAGAAATACCCAATAAGGCTTCAGCTATAGTTGTGTTTACATTTTCAACAGCCTTAGAGACACCTTTTCCCATAAATGTATTTCCGCCATCTCTAAGCTCAACAGCCTCATAAGCTCCTGTAGAAGCTCCTGAAGGAACAGCTGCCCTACCCAATACACCATTTTCTGTAACTACATCAACCTCAATAGTAGGATTACCTCTTGAGTCTAAAATTTGTCTAGCATGAATTTTAATAATAATGCTCATTTTGTTTGATTTATGAATTTATAGTTGTTAACTTCAATGCAAAAGTACTCTTTTATATATATTAAAACAAAAATATGTTTCGTTTTTTGATGATTCCATTAATTTTCATACAATTTTTGTAGAGCCGTTGGATTAAGTATATGAATATCCTTCCCTTCTAATTTAATTAATTTTTGATTAAAGAATTCGTTTAATATACGTATGCAACTTTCTTTGGTTGTGCCTGTTATATTAGCTAAATCTTCACGAGATAATTGTATATCTAATTTGTCTACACCAGACGAGTTAAAGTTTTGGTTTAAGTATAATAATGTATGTGCCATTCTTTTTTTAGCATTTTTTTGTGCCATATCAACAAGGTCGTTGTCCACCTCTTTAAGATTCTTGCAAACTTCTTTAAGCAAGTTGAATGAAAATTTAACGTTAGTTTTTAGAAGATTCAAGAAAAAATCTTTCGGTACAAAACAAGCCTTTACTTCATCAAGAGTAGTGGCGGTCAAATTAAGCGTTTCCTGATTGATTAAGGCTCTTTCGGCAAGTAAACTTGCAGGTTTTATCAGTTTGATAATGTGGCTTTTCCCCTCGGCGTTCGATTTGGAAATTTTGCAAACCCCAGCTCCTAAACAAAAAACTCCTTGCGAGGTTTGTCCTTCTCGAAACAATTCCCTATCCTTTGAAAAAACGTAAGAAGTCTTTACTTTATTGAGTTGCTCGAGTTCAGCCTCACTCAATTCTCCAAAAACACTTTTGCTCCATACAGGACAGTCTTGACATTTTATATAAAATTGATTTTTATGATTCATCAGAAATTAAATGGTTTTTAGAGATATACTTTTAGTTTTTTAGATTATACAAATATACAAAATGCAATCACAAAATTAGTTGTACAACCAAATAGTTTTTGTAACTTTGTAAAATTATTAAACAATAAAATTAAAAATGGAGTTTTTACTAGATCCTAATGTTTGGACGGCATTCCTTACACTTACTTTTTTGGAAATTGTATTAGGAATAGATAATGTTATATTTATATCTATTGTAACCAACAAATTACCAGAAGGAAAACGCAAAAGTGCTACTCAAATAGGCTTGTTTTTGGCGATGTTTATGCGTATTTGCATGTTGTTTGGTATCACGATTTTGATGAAGATGAAGACTACCCTTTTTGTTATAGATTGGGGGTGGTTTTCGGCTCATTTTAACGGACAAGCCTTGATACTACTTTTTGGTGGTATTTTCTTGATTTGGAAAAGTACTAAAGAAATCCACGAAAAAGTAACTCATATCGAGAATCACACCTCTCCTAGCGTTGGGCAACAAGTGGGTAAATCATTCGGAAATGTGATTGTTCAAATACTATTGATTGACCTGATTTTCTCATTAGATAGTATACTTACGGCGGTGGGTATGACTAATAATTTGAGCGGTGCATTGTATATTATGATTGCGGCTATCATTATATCTGTATTAGTTATGATGTTGTTTGCTATGCCAATTAGTAATTTTGTAAACAGGAATCCTTCTATACAGATTTTGGCACTTTCATTTCTAATCTTGATAGGATTTATGCTTACTACCGAAAGTATGCACCTTTCGGAGGCAAAACTTTTTGATGAAGAAATTGGAGCTGTACCTAAAGGATATTTGTATTTTGCCATCGTTTTTTCGTTGGCAGTCGAATTTATCAATATGCGAATGAGAAAAAAAACTTCTTAAAAATAGCTTGATGAATCTTATCGCGGAGTTAAATAATGTTGTACAATCCAAAGTAGAGCGATTGTATTTTGAGGAGTTTGGCTCTGATGTTGAGGTTTATATTAAACGAGAGGATTTGTTACATCCGTATATATCAGGAAATAAATATCGAAAACTCAAATACAATTTGATTGAAGCTTATAATAAAGGCTATACGCAATTGCTTACCTTCGGAGGAGCTTTTTCGAATCATATTCATGCTACAGCTTACGCCGCCCAAATGTATGGTTTTAAACTGATTGTTGTAGTACGAGGCGAAGAATTAGAAAATCAAATTGCTAACAATCCAACCCTGCAATTTGTAGCCAATCAGGGTGGGGTTATAAAATTTGTTGATAGAGAAACTTATAGGAATAAAAATGATATTCAATTTATAAACAAGCTCCGAAATAAATATGGAGATTTTTATCTGATACCCGAAGGAGGGACAAATGAATTGGCTATCAGAGGTTGTCAAGAAATTTTAACGCCAGAAGATAAAAAGTTTGATTATCTTTGCACCGCAGTTGGTACAGGAGGAACAATTTCGGGGGTAATTAACACCGCAAGGCAACATCAGAAGGTAATTGGAGTTTCTGTATTAAAAGGAGATTTTTTGAATAACGAAATCAAAAAATTAACTTCCAAAGGTAATTGGGAATTATTAACTGAATATCACTTTGGAGGATATGCTAAAATAAATGAGGAGTTAGTTGCGTTTATAAATAAATTTTACAAACAAACTCAAATTAGAATTGACCCTGTTTATGTAGGTAAGCTGTGTTATGCTGTAATGAATCAAATAAATAAAGGTTATTTTGAAAAAGGAACTAAAATAATGCTGATTCATACTGGAGGTTTGCAGGGTATTGAGGGAATAAATAATAAATTAAAACAAAAAGGAAAAACACTAATCAATGTATAAGAAGTTATTTTTAGCTATAATTATGTGTGTATTATTAGCCTCGTGTAAAGGGACTAAATACACCGCCAATGGAGTAAATAAACCTTCTAAAACAACAACTCAAAAGAAAGGCAGTATTAGTATAAAAACCAAATCAAAAAAGGAAAACACGAAATCTAAAACGGCACACGAACATAAAAATAACAAAAAGAAAAGTGGGCATCAAGAAAATTTGGTAGCTACTTCCAACACAACGGTATATGCTGATGTAATTTACGCCTATATTGACCAATATCGAGAGATAGCCAAAGACAATATGCGTAATTATGGTATCCCAGCAAGTATTACTTTAGCACAAGGAATACTCGAATCGGGTTCAGGAAAGGGAAAACTTGCTCGAGAGGCTAACAACCATTTTGGAATCAAATGCCATAAAGAATGGATTGGAGATTTTATCAGACATGATGATGACGAGGCTCAAGAATGTTTCCGTAAGTACAGACATGCCTCAGAATCTTTTAGAGACCACTCATTATTTTTGACCTCGCGTAGTAGATACGAAGATCTTTTTAAACTAGACAAAGATGATTATGAAGGTTGGGCAAAGGGACTTCGTAAGGCAGGATATGCTACTGACCCTAAATATCCTAACAAACTTATAGGACTTATCGAAAGATACGAATTGTATAACTATGACAATGAGGTATTGGGTAAACCTGTCGTATCTAAACCCAAACCAGTAGCACAAACTGCCCAACCTAAACCAGAACCTACAAAAGAACAATATTCGAATCGTCTGACTCATAAAGTAACACAAGGAGATACCTTATACTCTATCTCTACAAAATACAAGGTAAGTATAGACCAAATCAAACAACTAAACGATTTGAACGGAAATAATATAACAATAGGACAAATATTAATACTTAAATAATTAGTATGATTTATCAACGAAGTAGTGAATTATTTGCTCAAGCACAAAAGGTAATTCCCGGAGGAGTAAACTCTCCTGTAAGAGCTTTTAAAGGAGTTGGAGGAGTACCTGTATTTATCAAAAAAGCCTTGGGAGCTTATCTTTATACAGAGGATAATCTTAAATTAATTGATTATATCAATTCTTGGGGACCTATGATTTTGGGTCATGCACACCCCGAAATTGTTGGGGCTATTATCGAAAAAACCAAATTAGGCACTTCGTTTGGAGCTCCTACAGAAATCGAAACTGAAATAGCGAGTTTGGTGGTGTCAATGGTTCCGAATATCGATAAAGTACGATTTGTAAACTCTGGAACAGAGGCATGTATGAGTGCCATAAGGTTAGCCAGAGGTTATACTGGACGAGAAAAAATAATTAAATTTTCTGGGTGTTATCACGGACATTCCGACGCTTTTCTGATAGCTGCAGGAAGTGGTGCTTCTACTTTTGGAGTGCCTAATAGTGCAGGGGTAACTCAAGGAGCAGCTAAAGACACCCTTTTGGCTCAATACAATAATATTGATAATGTAAGACAATTATTTAAAGAAAATAAAGGACAAATTGCAGCGGTAATTATCGAACCTGTGGCTGGAAATATGGGCTGTGTGCCTCCAATAGATAATTTTCTCAAAAAATTAAGAGAAGAATGTACTTCAAATGGTGCTTTGTTGATATTTGACGAAGTTATGACAGGATTTAGATTAGCCAAAGGAGGTGCTCAAGAATATTTTGATATTCAGGCTGACATCGTTTGTTTCGGAAAAGTAATTGGCGGAGGACTTCCTGTAGGAGCGTTTGCTGCACGTGATGAAATTATGAATCACCTTGCACCTTTAGGAGCTGTGTATCAGGCAGGTACATTGTCAGGTAATCCTTTGGCAATGGCAGCAGGGTTACAGATGTTAAAAATATTAAATAATAATTCAGATATTTATCAAGACCTCGAAAATAAGACCGCTTACCTCGAAAAAGGAATCAGAGAAGTTCTGAATCAAAACCAAATCATCCATACCATCAACAGAGTTGGATCGATGATTTCAGTATTTTTCTCACCAAAGCAAATTATTGATTTTGAAACAGCCAAATCAGCAGACAATCAGTTTTTTAAGGATTTCTTCCACGGACTATTGGCAGAGGGTGTTTATATAGCTCCTTCGGCTTACGAAACTTGGTTTATTACGAATGCCTTAACTTACGAAGATTTGGATTTTACCATAGCTAAGATTGATAAAGTTTCTTCAAAACTAAAACAATGATAAACAACAATTTAGAAGAAATATCTAAAGCGATAGTTTCAGTTGAAAATTTCCCAAAACAAGGTGTCATTTTCAGAGATATAACGCCTATTTTGGAGCGTGATATTCTCAGAAATAATGTTTTGGATTTGCTTATAGAACAAATACCACCCAATAGTGTAGATAAGGTTGTAGGCGTGGAAAGTCGAGGGTTTTTCTTCGGAATTCTTTTGGCTCAAAAGTTGGGGGTTGGGTTTGTGCCTGTTCGTAAAAAGGGAAAATTGCCTCGTGCCGTTTGTTCGGCTGTTTATAATCTTGAATACGGTACAGATCAGTTGGAGATTCATTCGGATTCGATTCGGAAAGGAGAACGCATCTTAATACATGACGATGTTTTGGCAACAGGCGGAACTATTAAGGTTGTGGGCGATATGGTCAAAAAATTGGGAGGCAATATTGTCCAATATAATTTTTTGATAGAACTTGAAAATCTTGATGGCAGATCCAAAATAGACTCGGAATCAATATATTCATTACTGAAATACTAATCTTTATATCTAATGGAATTAATCGATTTTATCCTTCATATAGATCAGTACTTACATCAATTCATTAACGATTATGGAGTGTGGGTTTATCTGATTTTGTTCGCGATTATATTTGTCGAAACAGGAATAGTAATAATGCCTTTTTTGCCAGGAGACTCCTTGTTGTTTGCGGCAGGAATGCTTGCGGCACAACCCAACGATATGAATGTGTGGATACTCATGGTATTACTGCTTATTGCCGCCGTTATGGGCGATTCCCTCAACTATTCTATCGGTAAAAATGTAGGAATACGAATGGTCAAATTCAAAATATTGGGCAAACA
Organism: Bacteroidota bacterium; assembly: GCA_030528745.1. GTDB lineage: Bacteria > Bacteroidota > Bacteroidia > Flavobacteriales > Flavobacteriaceae > Flavobacterium. The sequence continues at coordinate 7,578 of JAUMYH010000009.1, read as the reverse complement.
ATTTGTTAAAGACGAACATATTGAAAAAACACATCAGTTTTATGAAAAATACGGAAGTAAAACTATTGTAATTGCTCGATTTGTGCCTATTGTCCGTACCTTGGCTCCTTTTGTTGCGGGAATTGGCAGAATGAATTACAAAACCTTTATATTTTATAATATATTAGGGGCTATTTTATGGGTATTTGGAATAACTTTGGCAGGGTATTTTTTGGGAAATGTACCTATTGTCAGAGATAATTTTTCTAAAGTAGTATTGCTTATTATCTTAATATCAGTACTTCCTATTTTTTATGAAGTTATAAAAGAGCGATTTTTAAAAAATAAATCAGTTAAATAATGAAATTTACAGTAAGATTAGTCTATTATTTGATGGGATTATTGATTGGAGGACTATTTGTCTTATTTTTCTTTAAAGGAAAATTGGGTGATAGAGATATTTCATATTGTTATTTTCCAAATTGTAGAGTATTGAAAGACCTCAGAAGTAAGCCTTTTCATTATTCGGAAAAAGCATCTGAAAAATTTAAAAATAAAATCTTGGACACTATAGAACTCAAAGAGATTTTTAGAGAAGGTGATATTGATTTTTCAAAAAGTAATATTGAAAAAGAAAATGGAAAATATTACTTAATTAATTATAAAAAAGAGAATAAAAACTATACTGCCGAAGTCATTAACTATACTGACAGAGTGGTACTTACAGATATTATTGTCAATTAATAAAAAATGCTTCCTCCATTAGCTGAACGTGTACGCCCTAAAGCTCTGTCTGAATATATCAGTCAATTGCATTTGGTTGGTGATAATGGTGCGTTAATACACCAAATTAAAAAAGGAATGATTCCTTCGCTTATCTTTTGGGGGCCTCCTGGCACTGGTAAAACCACTCTAGCTAATATTATAGCTACCGAAAGCAAACAAACCTTTTATGAACTTTCGGCAGTACATTCAGGAGTTAAGGAAGTAAGAGAAATAATTGACAAAGCCAAAAATACAGGCGGATTGTTTAATAACAGGAGTCCAATACTTTTTATAGATGAAATTCATCGTTTTAATAAATCGCAACAAGATTCATTACTTGCCGCAGTAGAAAAAGGTTGGATTACATTAATTGGAGCTACTACCGAAAATCCTAGTTTTGAGGTCGTACCAGCACTACTATCACGATGCCAAGTATACATACTTAATTCGTTCGGAAAAGAAGACCTCGAACAGATGTTGTATCGTGCTATTAAACAAGACGTTATATTAAAACAGAAAGAAATAAAGTTAGAAGAAACAGAGGCTTTATTAAAGCTATCTGGAGGAGATGGACGTAAATTACTGAACACTTTTGAACTTGTAGTCAATACACTATCGTCCGAAAAGGAAATTGTAATTACCAATGAAAAAGTATCTCAAATAATCCAGAAAAATGTAACATTGTACAATAAAACAGGTGAATATCATTATGACATTATCTCTGCCTTTATCAAATCAATCAGAGGAAGCGATCCTAATGCAGCCGTATATTGGCTTGCCAGAATGATTGAAGGAGGCGAAGATCTTAAATTTATAGCAAGACGATTAGTGATTTTGGCTAGTGAAGATATTGGTCTGGCCAATCCTACCGCCTTAATAATGGCTAATAATTGTTTTCAGGCAGTAAATATTATTGGTTATCCAGAAAGCAGAATTATCCTAAGTCAATGTACCATATATTTGGCTACATCGCCCAAGAGTAATTCGGCCTATGCAGCAATAAATCAAGCACAACAATTGGTAAAACAAACAGGCGATTTATCTGTGCCATTGCACCTACGCAATGCACCAACCAAGCTGATGAAAGAATTAGGATATGGCGAAGATTATAAATATGCACACGAATATAAAGATAATTTTGTAGAACAAGAATTTTTGCCCGACAATATTAAAAACCGACAAATTTATACCCCACAAGCCAATTCAAAAGAACAGCAAATTAAAGATTTTCTGCTTAAACGATGGAAAGATAAATATAACTACTAGCGTAAATACTATAAGTTAGAAATTTATTTATCCTCCAACAAAAAAATCCACCCCATTTTTGAGGTGGATTTTGCTATTCTTACTGATTGTTCAGGTTTATATCTTCGTAGAAATCGGTTGAAACTTCGTGAGGTTAATGCCCTCTACGGCTACTTTGTATTCTTCCAAAGTTGGGATTCTTCGTAAAATGGCTGAAAGTACCACCACTGGCGTAGATGCCAAAAGAGATTCTCCTTTTTTTGGTTTGTATAGTTGTTTATATATAAAAATATTCTTAGTAAAACAAAAATGCTAATCATAGTATGTTGAATAAATTACTTTAATCAAGTAGATTTGCATATTATAATTAGCAATGAAAGAAAGTAATATTTTATTAAATTTTGGAAATAGCGTCCGAGAAATCAGAAGATTAAAAGGTTATTCTCAAGAAGAATTAGCCGATAAAGCAAATCTTCACAGAACCTATATCGGTATGATTGAAAGAGCCGAGAAGAATATTACATTGCTAAATATCGAAAAGATTGCGAAAGCTCTTAATGTTGAAGTGGTTGAATTATTGGCTTATCAAAACTCTAAAAAATGAGACGATTCGTAAATAATGAATGGAATTAGTGGACTGAAAAATCAATAAATATTCCTTTCAAATCAAATGTAAATAGTATTGGCGATGGTGACATAAAATAGGAGCTGAATTTGATGTAGCTCCACTTGGTCAAAATTTTTCGTATGATTTGCTTATCTATGAAGAAAAATGGGAAGTAAAAAAATTAGATTCAGATAATAGTTTTAGATTAGGGGTTGGCGTTTCGTCATATTATACTCCAGTAATATCCAATGTAATCCGAATCTTGGAAAGAGTATTATTGATTGAAAATAAATTACAACCATCGAAAATAAAAACTGAATTTCAAGAAATTGTTTACGAAATCAATAATAAATCTGGAAATTCACACACATTATTATTAGATGGATTACGAAAAAACGAAGTCTCTGCTTCTAATCTGGATAAAGCAAATACAATTATCGAAAAATTAAAAAATATCTCCATTGATGGGGAAAACAAAATGTTGCTTTTTAATTCTTTCAATGGTAAAAAAATGGAATATAATTTTTCCGATTCCTTAGTTAAACTGTCTGTTGAAAAAATTCCTTTAGAAGAGAAGATAAAACTTTTTGGTTCTGTAGATAACTATAACAAAACACTGATTATCAATGAATTAAAACTTGATTTAAAATTGTTTTCTAATCAATCTTTGAGAGAACTATTAGATGAAATTGTTCGCAATATATTTTCTACTGATTTAAAATTAGTTTTAGCTCACGAGAAAAAGGGTTTTAAACCTTTAACAAATCTAAAAAATATTTATTGCAACAGAATAACTAGCGGATTACCAAGATGTAAATTGATATAAGTTAGTCATCTTCAATCAATTTATTGTTATTAAAAATTCAAATTCAGTTGTTCTTCTTTCTGCCGAGATGTTAAAACTCCATCTTCAAAATCTTTCAAAACTTTTCCCAAGTGATACGCAAAATTTACGGCTACAGCATTTCCTATTTGTCTAAATTGTGAACTTATAGAACCATGGAAGACAAAATCATCAGGAAATGATTGAATTCTTGCGGTTTCTCTTACAGTAAATCGTCTGTTTAAATTTGGATGAACTGCAATAACAGGACCTCCTGTTCCACCACCTCTTCCCACCATAGTAGGACCTGGTTTATCCCAAGATAACGCACGATTTCCCATATAGCCATTAATTTTTACTTTATGCTTTGTCCCATAATGATTATTAATTTTTTCTCCTTCTTCGGTATAAGGCTCTGGCAAATCTCCTATAGCATTTTTTAAAGTTTTATATACCTTTTTTCCCATCTCTCCTGTTGCCGAATGCGTTGGTTTGGGTGGAAAATTTTCAAATAAAATTGTTGCCCTCTCATTTTCTATTTTTTTAGACACTCCTAAAAAAATTACTCTTTTTCGTGCTTGTGGTACGCCATAATCAGCTGCATTCAATAAGTATTTTTCAACTCTATAACCATCACCACATTCTGAAAATTCTTTTACAATCTGATTTACCACCGCTCCTTTGCCTAAACTTAAAATACCTGGCACATTCTCTGCTAAAAAATACTTAGGTTTGGTTTCGTTCAAAAGCCTAACAATCTCTAAATATAATTCATTTCGTTCATCTTTTACATCACGATACAAATTTGCTACAGAAAATCCCTGACAAGGAAATCCCCCAGTTAATAAATCATATTCTGGCAACTCCTCTCCTTTCAAATGTTTCACATCTTTCAATAATAAAGAATGGTCAAAATTATTATCATAAGTAACTTTACAATCTTTATCTATATCTGTGGCTAACACTATATTGTGCCCAGACTTTACCAATCCTAAGTCTAGACCTCCACAACCTGCAAATAATGACACAACTTTCATAGCGAAATACTATTTATAGTATGCAAAAATACGATTTCTATTTAAAATATCCAATAGAAAATAAAAATCCACCCCATTTTCGAGGTGGATTTTGCTATTCTTATTGATTGCTGAAGTTTATATCTTCGTAGAAATCGGTTGAAACTTCGTGAGGTTAATTCCTTCTACCGCTACTTTATACTCCTCCAAAGTTGGGATTCTTCCTAAAATGGCTGAAAGTACCACTACTGGTGTAGATGCCAAGAGCGATTCTCCTTTTTTGTCGGCACGGTCTTCTACCACACGCCCTTGGAACAAACGCGTAGAAGTGGACATTACGGTATCTCCTTTTTCGGCTTTCTCTTGGTTACCCATACAAAGATTACACCCTGGACGCTCCAAATACATAATGTTTTCGTACTCCGTTCTTGCCGTTTGTTTTGGTAACGCATCGCTGAACTCAAAACCTGAATACTTTTGTAGATATTCCCAATCGCCTTCGGCTTTTAGCTCGTCGATGATATTGTAAGTAGGTGCGGCCACCACCAGCGGAGCGTTGAATTTCACTTCGCCGTATTGTTTCTCCAAGTTTTTAAGCATTTGAGAAACGATTTTCAAGTCGTCTTTATGCACCATACAAGACCCTACGAAGCCTAAATCTACCTTTTTATTATCGCCATAGAAAGACAACGGACGAATGGTGTCGTGGGTATAGCGTTTTGAAATATCCTCATTATTTACATCTGGGTCGGCAATCATTGGTTCGTCTATTAAATCCAAATCTACCACCACCTCAGCGTAATATTTGGCATTGGTATCTGGCTGTAATGCTGGTTTTTCGCCTGAACGAATCTCTGCAATACGCTTGTCTGCCTTGTCTATCAAGCCTTTCAATACTTGGTTAGCATTGTCCATTCCTTTGTCAATCATGATTTGGATACGAGACTTGGCAATTTCCAATGATTCAATCAGTGTATCATCTTGCGAAATACAAATCGACGCTTTGGCTTTCATTTCCGCGGTCCAATCTGTGAAAGTAAAGGCTTGATCTGCCAATAAAGTTCCGATGTGTACCTCAATGATTCTTCCTTGGAATACATTTTCTCCTTTGAACTGTTGTAACATTTGCAACTGGGTAGCGTGAACCACATCGCGGAAGTCCATGTGTTCTTTCATACTTCCCTTGAAGGTAACTTTTACCGACTCTGGAATTGGCATAGAAGCCTCACCTGTTGCCAATGCCAATGCCACCGTACCCGAATCCGCACCGAATGCCACCCCCTTAGACATACGCGTATGCGAATCTCCTCCGATGATGATTGCCCATTCGTCTACCGTAATATCATTCAATACTTTGTGGATAACATCAGTCATCGAGTGGTATTCTCCCTTAGGATCACGAGCGGTAATAAGTCCGAAATCGTTCATAAATTTCATTAATTTCGGAATATTGGCTTGAGCTTTTTTATCCCAAACCGATGCGGTATGACAGCCCGATTGGTATGCTCCGTCTACGCTTGGTGCAATTACCGTTGCTGCCATTGCTTCCAACTCTTGAGCAGTCATTAGTCCTGTAGTGTCTTGAGAACCTACGATGTTCACTTTTACACGAACATCAGACCCTGCGTGAAGGGTTTTACCTGGCGTAACGCCCACGGCATTTTTGTTAAAGATTTTTTCTACGGCTGTCAATCCCACACCTTCTTTTACCACTTCTTTTGAAGGAGCGAAAACTATTGGTGCTTCAATTCCCAAAGTTTGAGCCGCGAAAGTTTGGATTTTTTTACCAAAAACGATGGCATACGAACCACCTGCTCTGATAAATTCCATTTTTTGAGGCGTTAATGATTTTGAAATATCAATCAATTCCTTATCGCCTTCGTATAATTTTTTCGCTTTTGTATTAATGGTGAGTACCTTCCCCGTTTCTACCGAATATACCTCTTCTAAAACAGGTTCTCCTTTTTCGTTTAAAACCAACTTTCCATTTTCGTCGGTCTTTTTTACCCAATTTTTCAGGTCGATACCGATTCCTCCCGTTACATCTACCGTAGTCAAAAAGATTGGCGAAATACCATTCGTTCCTGCTACAATCGGAGCGATATTAACGAAAGGCACATACGGAGAGGCTTGTTTTCCAGTCCAAAGAGCCACATTATTTACCCCTGACATACGCGAAGACCCCACGCCCATTGTTCCTTTTTCAGCGATGAGCATTACTTGAGCGTCTGGATGAGCGTTTTTCATTGCCGTAATTTCTGCTTGAGCCTCTGGCGTAATCATACATTTTCCGTGCAATTCTCTATCCGAACGCGAATGTGCTTGGTTTCCAGGTGATAACAAGTCGGTGGAAATATCTCCCTCTGCCGCGATATAGGTTACCACTTTAATTTCTTCAGGAACTTCTGGCAATTTGGTAAAGAACTCTGCTTTTGCATAGCTTTCCAAAATGTCTTTTGCTACGGTATTTCCTGTTTTGTACGCTTCTGCCAAACGATTGGTATCTGCATCGTAAAGGAACACTTGCGTTTTGAGTACTTCGGCAGCTTTTTTTGCGATAATTTCGTCATTTCCGAGAGCCAAATCCAATAACACTTTAATAGATGGTCCACCTTTCATGTGCGACAATAATCCAAAAGCAAAATCTACAGAAATTTCGGCTACGGTCTGTTTGCCAAGGATAATTTCCTTTAAAAATTCTGCTTTCACACCTGCCGCAGGAGTTGTCCCAGGAAGCGTGTTATAAACAAAATAATGGATAGCATCCGCTCTATGTGTGCTATTTACATCTTTAATTTGTGCGATAATCTCGCTGAGCAATTCAGCCCCATCAATCGGTTTAGGGTGCAACCCTTGTTGTTTTCTTTCTTCAATTTCTTGAATGTAATCGTTGTAGAGATTCATAATGATTATATATTTTTACACTTAGAAAAATATTTTCTTTAAACAACCGCAAATATAACAAATTATGAAGTGTTTTAAAAAATTAAGATTCTTTATAAATGGTTTATTTTGTTAATTTATAACTATTCTATTTAATAGATTGCGAATGCTAATAAAATGAATCATTTTTTGGTTAATAATAAAATAAATTAACGTCAGTTCGATTTAAGCGGCGATTCTTTTTTGATCAACGATGTCTT
>JAUMYH010000068.1 GCA_030528745.1 Bacteroidota bacterium | reverse complement strand
GGTAATTTTTCCAACCATATAATTTTTGTATTACATAATGTAAATTATGTAACAAAATATAGTAATTAAAAAAGCCAACTCACATGACTGAATTGGCTTTTTATTTTAGTTTACTTTTTTAGAACTACAACACGATTTTTTTTCGCCTTCTTTTGACGAACAAGATGATTTCTCTTTAGAGCAAGATTCTTTACCAGACTCTTTAGAACTACAACATGATTTTTTTTCACCTTCTTTTGACGAACAAGAAGCCTTATCTTTAGAACAAGATTCTTTATTACCAGACTCTTTAGAACTACAACACGATTTTTTCTTCTTTCTCTTAGATCTTTTTTCTTTAGGTTCGCCATTATCAGCTGAATAAATACTTTCTGATTCAACCAAATTGGTATCTATTGTATTAGCGTTTGTTCCTAATCCCAAAAAAAACATTGATAATACAAGTCCTGTCTTTAATACATTTTTCATTTCTTAACTTTTTTAATTATTTAACTTAAATATACACAACAACTACCTTCATCAAAACTAACAGTTACATGCTCGTTTAATGAAGTTGACAATGAAAGCCCTTTAAAATCTACTTTTATAGGAAACCTTTTATGATTTCTATCAATCAAAACAGCAGTCTTAAGTTTTTTTAACGGTACTTCCAAAAAATGCTTTACACCATATACCAAGGTATTCCCCGAATGCAAAACATCATCTACTATTACCACCGACTTATTAATATATTCGTCTGAATTTATAGATGTAAATACCTGATTCATAGTATTTTTCTTATCTATAATTACCTCAGACAACACCACTCTGAGCGGTGATATATCCGCCAACACTTTAGCTATTTTTTGAGCCAAAACATAACCATTACCATTAATTCCTGCAATTACAACCTCTTTTTCTTGAGAAAAAGTTTCATATATCTGATATGCAATCCTTCTTATTTTATATTCAATCTGTACCTGATTTAGTATTACATTTTGTACCATTTTACAGGATTCTAATTATATAATCGTTCAAAGATAAATATATTTTTTTTAAAATCAAAATCATTATCAAAAAAAAGTTCCAAATCCCTACGATCTTTCTTGGTAGGTCTTCCTTCTCCCTTTTCTCGATAATACTGTTGTGCTTTGCGTTGTAGCTCAAATTTTTCGATAAGTTCTGGAGGTGTTTGATCTACTCTATACAAATCTACTAATTTGGCTCCTACCCTATTTAATGGTATTGATAACACCTTTATAATCAGTATTATACTATCTTTGCGAATAGTAATTATATCCGAGGGCATCACTTCTTTAGAGGGTTTTACTTGCTGATTATTGATAGTAATCTGATTTTTTTTACAGGCTTCGGTTGCCAAATTTCGTGTCTTAAAATACCGAACACACCACAAATATTTATCTATTCGCATAAGATAATTTATATTTTTTGAACACAAATTTACAAATAATAATTGATTAACCTTATAAAAATTTTATCTATAGCAAAAATAGTATTATATTGCACCAATTTTAAAATATTTTCAAAAATGAAAAAAATCAAAATATTTATAGCATTGGGCTTACTTTCAAGTATAGCCATTAATTGTAAAAATGACGATAACAAACCTGTTACTTTCCCTATTAGAGATTATTCAACACAATATAATAATGAAAAAATTGAAATAGAAGAATATCTGAACACACATTACTTGCAAGGAGTTGGTATAGAGGCTGTTGTTAATAAAATTCCCGAAGGAGGCACACAAACTCCCCTATCACAACATCCTGATTTAGCCTATAAAATTGTAAACAAACACAATATCGAATACAAATTATATTATATCCCATTTAATCAAGGAATTAACCAAAAACCATCTACTGTGGATTCTGTATTTGTATCTTACAAGGGTTCAAAATTAGATGGAACTGTGTTTGATTATGCAACAAATCCTATGTGGTTAAAACTAGACGAAGTTATTGAGGGGTGGACACAAATGATCCCGATGTTCAAAACTGGAAATTATAATACTACAACATCTTCATTCCAAGATTTTGGCTCGATGTTATTGATAATACCTTCAGGATTAGGATATTACAATAACCCTCCTTCAGGGTCTAATGTAGGAAGCTATTCAACATTAGTTTTTACAGTCAATCTGAATACATTAAGGTATAGAGACCATGACAAAGATGGTATTCTTTCGCATCTAGAAGTTGAAAATATTGGTGATGACCCTCGAGAATACAACACTGACGGAGATGCTCTCAAAAATTATATGGATATAGATGATGATAATGATTCAAAAATAACCAAATTTGAAATAACAGATGGCAATGGGAATATTTATCCGTTTGAACACATACCTACCTGTCCAAATGGAAGCCTAAAAAAACATTTAGACCCTAATTGTCAATAAGATACAATATATATCACAAAACAAAGAAGCTGACCTTTTGGGACAGCTTCTTTTTCTTTCTATACCAGCTATCTTTAAAATAATTTTACAAGCAGTGCTGTACTTAATAGTAAAACCATTAACAAGATAAAACTCAAAATACACACAATACAGGCTTTGAGATAATTAGTCCATTTGTTTCCGAAAAACTGTCCAATAGACCACGAAAGATACACTAGCTCTAATATTGTTCCTAAAAGCCCCATATTTAGGTATTTTTCAGGAAAAACAACGACCAAATTAATCAGAATAGCGAACCCCATTACATAACAAAGTAAAATGATGAGTTCAAAAAAGTTATACGGATTTTTTCGGAAAAAAACACGCAACCAAAGTGCAGTAATCAAACTCAGTAACAGATGAAAATAGCCGTAATGGTCGACCAACCATTGCATAATGGGATAAATCTCTTTAAAATCAGCATCTTGAGTTACATCTGAAAAATGAACAAATTTATTGACAAACGAATAAGCAACACCACATAAAACCGAGAAAATCAGCGGTTTAGTCATACGCTGACGGTCACCCTCAATAAAGCCTCGAATACTTTGAGCTGAACGCAACGCCAACTGTTTGAGCGTGTAGAGCAATCCTCTTTCAAAGTGAATGATATGCTCAAATTCGTGCAAGAGGTAATGCTAACTAATACGTTTAAATTCAGATGATTGACCACAGTCGGAACAGAATTTTCCGTGTAAAGGAGCATTGCAATATTTACAGTTTTTCATTCTTACAATTTATTTTTAATACGCTATTTTTCAAAATGCAAATCTCTGATTTTATTTTGATTTTGTATTATTTTTCCGATAAAAAAGAACAGAAAAACTCCGTTCCTTGATTTATATAAAATTATCCTTCAAAAATAATCATCCAAGAGATGCCAAATTTATCTTTGAAACTTCCGAAATAACCAAAAAACTGCTCTTCCATAGGCATTTCAATCTCACCTCCATCGGAAAGAGTATAAAACAAACGGTCAGCTTCGGCTTTGCTATCCACGGCAATGCTCACATAATTGTGATTGCCGATAACCAACTGATGCCCAAAGGATTCAAAAATGTCTGAACCCATTAACTTATCATTTTCTCCGATAGGAAGTTCAATGTACATTATGCGGTTTTTCTCATTTTCAGTCACTTCCATCGGATTATCACCCGCCCGAGCAATCATTGTGAAATCGCCACCAAAGGCTTTTTTGTAAAAATTAAACGCTTCCTCGCAAGTTCCGTTAAAATTCAAATACGGATTGATTCTTGTTGCCATTTTTTATCGTTTTTTAAAATTACTGAGGCAAAAGTAAGTGAAAAAAGCGAAAAATCTTGTCTTATAATAAAAATTCTTTTTATGAAACTAAAGTATATAAAAAACCTCTACTTAAAAAATAGAGGTTTTTTCAAAAAGAAATTAACAATAAAAAAATTTGAAATTATGATTATGTTACTAAAGAATAGTCTCAACCACAAATTTTATTTGGTGCAAATCTAATAAAAAAATATATATATCACAACAAATAAATGATTTTTTTCAAAAAATATGTCATCAGAAACTTTCAAACAGAAATAAACACGTCAATACAAATTGTTTATTTTACTTTATTTGTTGTCATTTGACCTTGATAGTCCATTGAAAATCAAACTCTGAAACCACTTCACCTTGCTGATTGTAACCTTTGGAATGTATCCAACAAGTTTGCCCTTCTTTGGTCTGGATTACTCTTTGGATTACTTCTTTTATTTGTTGATTATCTTCAGAAATAAAATTAATTCTTCCAGTAGCCTTTTTATGAAAAACACTTTTATTAGCCAATACAAGCATCGAAATTTTATGTCCAGAATTTTGGACATGGTACATCATCAACACTCCAGTAGAAAGCTCTGCTGCCATAGCCTGAACTGCAAAATACATCGATTTAAAAGGATTTTGATTAAACCAACTCAATCGAACTGTTGTCTTGACCTTTTGCGGAGTAAACTCCTTGAGTCTTACTCCACAAAAATACGCTGAGGGCAGTTTGAACAGCAAAAATGTATTTATCCGAAAGGGTGTAAATTTCATAAGCTACTGTTTAGGATATTCCACAATTTATCTTTAAGTTCAACCAAGCCTTTTTGTGATACAGACGAAATAAAAAGATAAGGCACATTAATAAATACCCTGTCGAGTTCCTGCTTCATTTCGTTTTGCAACTCATCATCAAGCATATCGGTCTTCGAAATAGCAATAACTCGTTGTTTATGAACTAATTCAGGATTGTATTCTTCTAACTCTTTAACCAAAATATCGTATTCTTTTTTAATATTTGAGGCATCGGCAGGAATCAAAAAAAGCAATACGGAATTGCGTTCGATATGACGCAAAAAATAATGTCCCAAACCTCTACCTTCGGCCGCTCCTTCAATGATACCTGGTATATCAGCCATTACAAATGATTGATAATCTCTGTAAGGAACAATTCCCAAATTGGGCTTCAGTGTGGTAAATGGATAATCGGCTATTTTGGGTTTGGCTGAGGTTATAGATGCCAAAAGTGTGGATTTTCCAGCATTCGGAAATCCTACAAGTCCTACATCGGCCAACACTTTCAATTCCAAAATCACATCAAGTTCTTCGCCTTCCAGTCCAGGTTGAGCATATCTGGGAGTCTGATTTGTAGCACTTCTAAAATGCCAATTCCCTAACCCTCCTTTTCCGCCTTTGGCTATAATCTTTTTTTCTCCATCGTTTGTAATTTCAAAAATGATTTCACCAGTATACGTGTCTTTGACCACAGTACCCAAAGGCACTTCTATAAATTTATCCTCACCATCAGCACCTGTACTTCTGCTACTTCCTCCATCGCCTCCGTGTCCAGCCTTAATATGTTTAGTAAATTTCAAATGATACAATGTCCAAAGATTTTTGTTTCCTACCAAATACACATGTCCACCTCTACCCCCATCTCCCCCATCAGGTCCTCCTTTTTCAATAAATTTTTCTCTATGTAAATGCGATGAACCCTTGCCTCCTTTACCTGAGGCTACATATATCTTTACGTAGTCTACAAAATTTCCTTCAGTCATATTAGATTATTGCTTTAATTTTACAAAAGTAATAAAACTAACCAGTATATCAAATGATTGATTTACATATTTAAATTCAGTAATTTTTTATCTCAATTATTTATTTGAATATTAACAAATTATATCATAATAAACTTTTCATAATTTGAATCAAAGTTTTTAAAAATCTTACCTTTTATTACTCTTTGATAAAGATTAAATCATTTTATGAATATTTTGCATTTATCTATTAATTTTCAAAAACAAGATTACAGAAGCTAACTATGTAAATCAATCAAATGATATTCATTTAAAAATACCTTCTAAAATTATATTTCTTAGAAACTATATTTAACACCAGCAAAAACTGTACGTGGTTTATTAGGTCCGTATATGTATTTAGAATCTCTGTCTTTACCCATATCAAAATCCTTTTGATACTGATTAAATATATTCTGTACCCCGCCAAAAAACTGAATTTTACTATTTTTGATATTTAAATCATAAGCAATTTTAATATTGTTTTCAAAAAAATCTTTTACTCTCTTTATTTCTGTACGAATCGTATCAGGATCTACTATATGTGCTACATCCATTCTCCCTGTATATACACCAGATAATGAAAGTTTTACATTTTTCAATATATTATAATTTAATATATAATATCCATATAAATTAGGAGTACGAAGTAAATTTTTAGTGTAAACAGATTCTGTAGGATTTTGTTCATTTTGCCAAATCAATTCGTTTTCTTTATAAATTGCTTTTTGTAGTGTTCCTCCAAATTGGAAAAACAAATCACGACTAAAAGCCATATTAGCTTCTAAATTAATACCTTGTACGACAGAACCTTTACCATTTCTTTTAGTCATTATCATTATACCATTTGGGAGTTCAGTAGCATCAGAGGTGATAAAAGTATTATTAAGATTGGTATAGAATCCTTCCAAAACAATATTAGTTTGCACATTTCCAATGTATTTAGTAAAATTTATTGAAGCATTAATTGAATTAGATTGCTCTGTTTTTAAATTTGGATCAAGTTGTACAAAAATAGCCCCTCCTGCTGCTGTTTCTACGTGTAAATCTTCGTCAAAAGCTTGTGGAGTTCTATACCCTTGTGCATAAGAAGCTCTAAATTTAAGATATTCTGTAATATCATACATAGCTGTAAATCTTGGGGCAAACATATTGATATTCTTATTGTTATACATTTTTTCTATATCTAAATCATATTTACCTTTTATATCAATATTTTCATATCTAGCTCCTATTAAAAATGATATTCTAGAGTTTGGCTTTATTTCTAATTGAGAGTAAGCTCCTAATGTAGAAACTTTCTGATCGATAGTTCTTTTATATCCAGGCATTTGATCCAAAACATTATTATTCTGATATTCAACACCTGATATTAAAAATAGTTTGTCTGAAAATTCATTAGAATATTGCAATCCTCCAACATAAGCAAAATCTTTAGATTTTCCATAAGCGTTTATAGCTAATAAATCTTCTTCAGTTAGCGTGTCATTAACACTCAAAATTTTACCTCCTCCTCCATAATAACTATTTCTAAACGATTTTTGTGCTGATGAATACATCGACAACTTTTGTTTCTTTTGATCAAAAAATTGCTCATACGAAATTCCTGCTCCCAAAATTTTATGATCAAGTTGTTCTGTAATATCGGCTTGATGGGCTGGCAAATCAAATTTATTACCTCCTCTTCTGAACTCATTTATATTGAACATATTAGCCTTTATTTTGCTATCATCTGAAGTATTCCAATAAGTATCCACACCAAAAGTAGTATTATCCAATTGAGTCATTTCCGAAAAGTCATCATCATTAGCATCCCATGGGTCTCGTTTACGATTGTAAGCATAAAAACTAGCTCCTTTGTTATAATCTTCACTTACAATACTTCCATTAACACTTATAGTTCTATCTGGAGTTTCTAAATTTATATACGATTGATTTAAAGATAATTCTAAAGAGTTTTCGATAGGGTCTTTAGTAATTATATTAATAGTCCCTGCAATAGAACTTCCCCCATAAAGAACTGAACCTCCACCTCTTACAACTTCGACTCTATCAATCATATTAGCAGGAATCATATCTAAGCCATACACTCCCATTAGAGCAGAAAATATAGGACGACTGTTGATCAGAATCTGAGAATAAGGTCCCTCAAGACCATTCATTCGAACCTGTGTAAAACCACAATTCTGACAATTGTTTTCTAAACGTAATCCTGGAGTGAAATTTAACCCCTCGGAAAGATTTAATGATTGAGTAGTTTCAAACGATTTGGAAGAAATTCGGCTGACAATTACAGGTGATTTGTATTGAGGAATTTCACTACGTGTAGCCGTAACTACGACACTTTCAATATTTAAAAAGTCTTCTTTTATATCAAAATATCTTATATTTTCTCCTTCATAAATTTCAATATTTTCTACCAAAGTTTGGTATCCAATACTTGACAATACAATAGTTTTAACTCCCAAAGGAACATTTTTTATCAGATATTGTCCATTTGGGTCTGTTTTTGTAAAACGTTCTTCTTCTAACAATTTTACACTTACATTTTCTACTGCCTTACCATTTGAAGTAACAATTCCTTTAAGAATAGTTTCTTGTGAATAAGAAAATCCATAAATCAAAACAACTAATAATAAAAAAAAATTTTTTCTCATATCAGATTAAATAAATTTAAATTAAACAAATTATTTTTTATCGTGCAAAAATAAAAATTTAGTTTATACTAAAAAAATTTTTAGACTTTATTTTTATGAATTTAAACTTACTTATAAGTGTAATTTTGAGGAGTCCTTTGCAAAAACCTCCAACTTCTCTTTCTTACCAGTTTTAAATGTTTTTTGAAC
>JAUMYH010000067.1 GCA_030528745.1 Bacteroidota bacterium | reverse complement strand
GTACTATTTTACTGAAAGTGAACTTAGAAACAGGGAAAAGCACAAGAGTTACACTATCAAATGTAAACAAAATTGATTTTAAAGGTTTGGTCAAAGATAACAAAGGAAATTTTTACGCATATCGCAGAGATTATACCAATACCGATAATTACATCAAACAACTTGTGAAAATAGATATAAGCACAGGGCATCAGTCTGTCATAACAAATTTAGATATTGAAGGTTCCTATTTTACGGATTTGGCTTTTGATGAACAAGAAAACAGCATATTCGGTTTTACAAGAGGGCAATTAGGTAATACTATTTTACTGAAAGTGGATTTAGAAACACGAAAAAGCACAAAAATTGTGTTGTCAAACATAATCACAACCGATTTTGCTAGTTTGATTTTTATTCCCAAACAATAATATTTTTCCCTAACAAAAAAGATTATTGGGTTATTCCAGTAATCTTTTTATTTTTGTGTAGTGTTTTGTCCTGAAATTCGGCATCCTTTTGTGAGGTTCTCAAATAATGTATATTTCATTTTGAGTTTTGATACATTTGGTTTTGTGGATTATATTTGGTCGCATAAAAATAGTTTTCAAAATTCAGAAAAAAATACTAATTTTACCGCTGTATCATTGCTTACTTGATTAATAATACCTCAAAAAATATGTTTTCTTTCACTCAAATAGAAAAATCACTTACTTCGCCAAGTGTAAAGTTGTTGCGTTTGAGAAATCGTGATATGATTATTGCTTTCTTTATGCGAGTTTTTTCCGAAAATCAAATTGCTGTTTTAGAGGATTCTATCCATTATGAATTAGCTGATTTTTTACAAGAAAATGAAATTGATGATGAAGATGAAAATGAAATTCTTTCTTCAGACACTTTTGAACAAAAGGCTAGAAAATACATATTGAGTTGGACAAACGAAGGGTTTCTAACGAATTATCAAAACGAACAGGGAGATGTTTACTATGAGCTTTCTTCACATTCAAGCAAAACAATTGACTGGCTTTTGAGTTTAAAGAAAGAAGAATTTGTAGGTACCGAATCAAAGTTTAATTCCATTTTACACCAATTAAGAGAGTTGGTAGAATTCACCAATGAAGATAGGCAAAAGCGTATTGAATTATTGGAGGCTAAAAAATTAGAGCTTGAACAACAAATCCAACAACTAAAAGCAGGTGAAGATATTAAGGTTTTTGAAGAATTCGAAATTATACCTCGCTTTAATCAGCTAAATCAATCGGCAAAAGAACTACTATCTGATTTTAAAGAAGTTGAAAACAATTTCAAAAATATTACCAAGGGAATTTATCAAAAACACGCCGAAGGAAATCTGAACAAAGGCAATATTCTTGATTTTACTTTTACTGCCTTGGATGAACTAAAAAACAGCCAACAAGGAAAGAGTTTTTATGCGTTTTGGTTGTTTATTCTCAACCCTGAATTGCAATCACAATGGAAGGAATTAATTGAGGAATTGTTTAAAATATTGATTGAAAAATCCATTCCAATCAATGACAATTTCTTAAAAAAGATGGATAGACATCTGTACAATGTAGCCGAAAAAGTTAGTAGAGCCAATGATAAAATGGCTGAAAAATTAAGTAGGGTCATTATTCAAAAAGAAAATTCTAATTCCGAAGCAACAAGGAAACTCATCCAAGAAATTAAAAACGATTTGATAAGTATTGCCAATTCAAAACAAAAACCAGATGTTTCAATTGAAGTAGAAACCAATACGGAAATTTATATTCCTTTCGAACGGAGATTAACGACAGAGGCTTCCGAATCAATCATATATACACAAAAACCGCAGTTGATGCGAAATAACATTGATGCATTCGAGCATTTGGGAAAAATATTTTCACATAAACACATTGATAAAAGTAAATTAAAGAAGAATATCCATAATCTATTCAGAGAAAAAACGCAGTTTACTCTTTTAGAGGTAGTAGAACATCACGGAGGCTTACAAGAGGGATTACCTGAGTTAATAGCCTATTTTGATATTTTGAAAAATTTTAAATACACCACCAATTCGGAAAATTTCGAGAATATCATTTTTGATCAAGAAAATAGAAAATTAATAACAATACCAGAAATAATTTTGACCAGATGAGCGATTTAGAAGATAATATCAGACCTTATAGCAGAGCCATAGTACAATTATTGAAATCTCCGATTGAGGAAAATTCCAAGTTTTGGCAAGATATAATTTTATATCAAGCTGATATACAGAATTATATAAGTACAATTGGCTTGGAACTCATCGTAAAAAAGGAGGAAGGATTTGCTTTTGTCAAACAATTTGAAGACAATGATGGAAATACACTTGGACTGGTTCAAAGACGGCAAATTGGTTTTGAAACATCAATTGTTTTGGTGGTTTTGCGACAAAATTTGGAAGAATTTGATACAAATTTTGACAATCTGGCAAAGGAAAAAATTATCACAGATACGGATATAAAAGACGAGATTCAATTATTTCTACAAGAAGAAGGTTATAATAAATTAAAATTTCAAAAAGATTTGGATAAATATATTGGAAAAGCAGTGGAACTAGGCTATTTGAAAGAAATTGGTAAAAAAAATAATGAAACAAAATATCAAATTCATCGCATTATCAAGGAAAAAATAACTCTAGATATTTTACAGGATTTTAAGAACAAATTACAAACATATGTTGAGTCTATTTAGCACTAATTCGGCAACGGCTGGATTCAGATTGGAGTATATGGAGGTCTATAATTGGGGGACTTTTAATGGCAGTATAGTTAGAATTAATCCACAAGGTAATAATTCACTACTCACAGGAGCCAATGGTTCTGGAAAAAGTACTTATATTGATGCTTTGTTAACGCTAATGGTACCAAAGAAAAAAGATAGATTTTATAACCAATCATCGGGCGTAGAAAAGAAAGGTGATCGTACTGAAGAAACCTATGTATTAGGAAATTATGGAAATATTCAAGAAGAAGGAAAAAGTGGCACCACAGCTCAAAAATTGAGAAATCACAGCGATTATTCCGTGCTTTTGGCTCATTTTAAAAATACAGACTTAAATCAAGTTACGCTCTTTCAGGTGCGTTGGTTTTCTAATAGTGTTTTGAGAGCTAAATTTGGTATTGCTTATATTCCACTGGAAATCAGTAAAGATTTTAATCCATTTGACGTAAAAGGAGACTGGATAAAACGCTTAGACAAACGTTACAATGAAGGTGCTTCAAAAAAGAAAATTGAGTTTTTTGACTCTATATCACATTATGAAGACCAAATGTGTAGAACTTTTGGGATGCGTTCTAACAAAGCACTAAGCCTTTTTAATCAGATAGTTGGAGTGAAAGTTTTGGATGATTTAGATCAATTCATTCGAATTAATATGTTGGAGTCTTGTGATGCAGAAAATGCATACAAAAATTTGAAAGATGTTTTTGTAATGTTAATGGATGCGAAAACCAATATCGAAAAGGCAAAGGAGCAAATTAAACAACTTACCCCAATATGTGAAATAGCCAAAACACTTGAGAATATCAAAGAAAAATTGAAACACTTGCAGAAATCCAAAGAAATGGGAGTTTTTTGGTTTGCCAAAAAGGGAGTTGAGTTAGGTGAAAAAGAAATGGAAAAATGTAAGGAAAACTTGCAAAAACTTAAAGATGAGTTGGCAAATCTAGAAGAAAAAGAAAAAAAGCTCAGAAATGAAGAGACCGATTTAAGAGTTCAAATAAAATCCGATTTAGTAGGAAAGCGAATTGATGACTTAAAACAAGAAATTGATCAATTGCAGAAAAGCAAAGATCTAAGTTCAAAAAAATTAGAAGAATACAATGAATTTGCTCAAAGAATAAAATTTTCAACCAATCCGAATGAGGCTACTTTCAATGAAAATAGAGAAAAATCTAAGGATTTGGAAAAGAGTACGAATAAAATAATTGATATTGAAAATAAAGAATTTAGAAAGTTAGAAAATGAAAAAGACGAATTGGTAAAATTAACCAATGAACTCACTAGCACAATTCAAATTCTTCACAAAAACAAAAATAATATTGCGGGTCGTACAGCTGAAATTCGGGAGGAAATCCTTGCACATATTGGCGCATCACGGGAGGAAATTCCATTTGTTGGAGAGCTTATCAAAGTTAAAGATTCAGAAAAACATTGGGAGACCTCTATTGAAAAAGCGCTACACAATTTTGCCCTTTGGTTGATTGTTCCTAAAAAATATTACTCGCAAGTAAATGATTATGTGAATAATACCAATTTGAAAGGTAAAATAGTTTACTATAAGTATGAAGAGAATCCGCTAAGCCATTTTATTGAGAAAAAATATGATGAAAAATCTTTGATAAACAAAGTGGAAATCAAAGATAAAAAGCCTTATTATGAATGGATTGAAGAAAAGTTGAATCATCAATTCAACTTTATTTGTGTAGATGACCTAAATGAGTTTGAAGATTATTCTGAGATGGCAATTACCAAAGAAGGATTGATAAAATTCAAAAAAGGAAGACACGAAAAAGACGACCGAAAACATACTATAAGCAAAGAAAATTTTGTTTTAGGATGGGATAATACAGGGAAAATCAACAACTTAAAAGAAGAACTGATAAAACTACAAAAACAACAAATTGAAAACGAAAAAGCAATTAAACAAAAAAATAACGAAATAAGAGAACTTAAAAAACTCGAAAAAAATTACTATGAATTCTTTCTTAAATTTGAAAAGTTTGAGGATATCAATTGGGAATTTTATACCAAAGAAATCAACGAAAAAGAAAAACAAATATCTAATTTAGAAAAAACAAATAATCGTGTAAGAGAGCTTCAAAAACAATTAGATAAAGTTGAAGTAAAATTGAAAAATCTTTCGAAAGAAAAAGATACTAATAGCAGAAATATGTATGAAATAGGGAGGGATCAAAAAGAGATTGAAAAATTTATTCGTACCCATCAAGAGGATATGGCGTTAAATCCATCCGATGTTTCAGAATTTGAAATTCAAAATTCAGATTTATCAAGTGTAAATTACACTAATTTTGAAAATAAACTCACTGAATTTCAAAATAATAATTCAGAAAAAAAAGAGGAATTAGAAAACCAAAAATGTAAAAATGAAGATGAGGTTAAAATAAAGATTAATGCTTTTAAGCAGCCCACCGAAGAAATTACTTCAAAATTTAGAGACTGGCGTTCAGACGTAAACTCCCTTCCAGATTCTATCCATTTAGAATTAATTAGTGAATATCAAATATTTTTAAATAAGTTGGAAGAAGATAGTCTTCCCAAATATGAAAACAAATTCAATAAATTTTTACAAGATGTAATTCTTGGAAAAGTAGGAGAATTCAGAAGGTTTTTCGACAAGTGGAAAGAAAATATTGAAGAGAATATAGAAAAAATCAATGAGTCATTAAAAAACATTGATTACAACGAAGATGGGAAAACCTACATTCAACTGGTATTAACCAATAAAATCACCAATGAAGTGAAAGATTTTCGCCGAATGCTTAACGAAGCATATCCAAGTATAGCAGAAATAGGTAATGACATTAATAAAAGGAAAGTTCATTTCTGTCAATACATTGAGCCTCTAATGAAAAAAATGGAATCAGAGGATTGGCGTAAGAGAGTGATGGATGTTCGCTCTTGGTTTACTTACAAAGCAGAGGAATTCTACCGAGAAACCAATCAAAAATTTAAAACTTATGAAGCTATGGGGCAACTTTCCGGAGGTCAAAAGGCACAACTTACGTACACCATTTTGGGGTCGGCAATCGCTTATCAGTTTGGATTGACAAAAGACGGATTAGAAGGCAAATCTTTCCGTTTTATCGCTATTGATGAAGCCTTTAAGGCTCAAGATGAGGATAGAGCGAGATACCTAATTTCACTTTGTAAACAATTACATTTGCAACTTTTGGTGGTTACACCAAGTGATAAAATTCATATTGTGGAAAATGATATTTCATATATCCATTATGTGGAATGCAAAGACCAAAAAGAATCCATCCTCTGGGATATGCCTATTCAGCAATTTCAAGAAGAAAAATCTAAATATTTGGCCCAATGATTACACCAAAAGAAATAAAAAGTAAAGCTGAACGCAAATACACTTTTTTTCTACAAAAAATAGTTAAAAATCAAAGTTTTGAAAGAATTGAAATTCGGGCAGATAAGTCATATTCCAAATCATCATCACAAGATTTTGAAAGGGAAATTCTTGAGATTGTTAGTCAATCCAAAAAAGAAAAAGGATATGGTTATTCATTAGATTTTAAACAAGTTAGAACCAAAAGTTTCGGCATTCAAAATTTGCCCGTTGCCATTTATTTTGAAACAGAAACTGATTTTTTAAAG
The DNA here is from genome assembly GCA_030528745.1 of Bacteroidota bacterium. Lineage (GTDB taxonomy): Bacteria > Bacteroidota > Bacteroidia > Flavobacteriales > Flavobacteriaceae > Flavobacterium. The sequence goes on along the minus strand of JAUMYH010000067.1, from coordinate 2,248 downwards.
TTTTTAGGCAAAGAAATAGAAGTTGCTCAATTTAAAGAGAATATACAGAAAATCAATTCCTTATTTCCAGAGTTAAAAGATTGGATGCTAAAATATCCCAAAAAAATCATTGATTACGAATCAGAATGGGATAATCTTTTGAAGGTGTGTACTTATTTTAAACAAAATCCAAAACCTAATATCTACATTAGAGAATTACCTATTAATGTGCATACCAAATTTGTAGAACAACATAAGGGTATTCTTACAGAATTGCTAAATACTATACTTTCAGGATATTACAATACTGATGAGAAGGAATTTGAAAAACGATTTCATTTGAAATTTAGTGAACCTTTAGTTCGTTTTAAGATTCTCGACCCTACAATTAGTAAGCAATTTTTCTCTGGAATTGATGATTTGGCCATACCGATTAGCCAGTTTGAAATTTTGAATTTGCCCGTACAGAAAGTATTGGTGGTAGAAAATAAAACTACACTTTACACTACACTCACGCTTCCTAAAATGGAAAAAAGCATCGCAGTTTTTGGTAGTGGATATAGCGTTTATAACTTGAAAAATGCAAGTTGGTTAGACAATGTGGAATTGTTTTATTGGGGAGATATAGATGTACAAGGATTTGAAATACTATCTCAATTCAGGGGCTATTTTCCAAAAGTGAAAAGTGTATTGATGGATATAGATACATTTAACAAATTCTTTGAAAATGAACTTGGAACGCCATCTGCAATTACTGAATTACGCCATTTAACTAATGAAGAGAAAGAGCTATACAATACCTTAAAAGAAAAAAATTGGCGATTAGAACAGGAGAAAATCCCTTTTGGTTATGCTTTGAGGGTATTCAAGAAAATGTGAGTACAAATTATACATTAGAAAATGTGAGAGCTAAATTATCTATTTGGAAGTTTTTTTACGCGCCATTAAGTATGTTACCGATTTTCTTCTTACTGATTTGGTTCAGATAAAAAGCAATGTAATCATTTTGGCATAGATTTAGATGGGTTGTTAGTAGCGAAATTAAACAGATTGATGATGAAAAGAATAATATTTGTGGTGGTAGCTTTTTTGCCTTTTTGGGGATTTTCTCAACAAATAGGAAGCGCGGGTAGGTTATTACAGAATGAAAACAGACGAAATATTGCCATTGACCGAAAAAGCATAGCAACAAATTTTAATTACCAGTGGGAGTGCAACTACGACACAGGTTATGCTGAAATTTTTATCCGAATTCCCGAACGAGGACGCTTTACGATTAATATCGGAGAGCAGGAGATAACCAATTCTAACGGAATGTATCGTTTTTTTGACATTCCCTCTGAAACACAAGAACTTAGCATTTGGGAAGGAAGATATTTGCTATATCGAGTTACGATTCGTCCTAAGAATAATACCCGAATGATACTTGATTTTTTCACTCAAAGAGGGCTTTTTTTGCTTGAAGAAATCACTTTGAATAGCGTTAACGAAATCTATTACGGAAAGCGCTGGAATGATGTTTGGAATCGTACTTACAGAGGATTTAATACGATGCAAAGCAATGATTTTCAGAGTTTTTACAACGCATATCTGCGCCAGACCTTTGACAACGATAAACTAAAATTTTTCAGAATGCAAAAAAACGTAACAGCTTTTAGCACACACCAAATAGCCTCTCTGATGAAAGCGTTGGATTTTGATAGCAATCGACTATCATTGGCAAAGGAAGCCTACGCAAATGCCACTGATCCGCAAAATTATTATCAGTTATTTGACATTTTTACATTCACTACATATTCTCGTCAATTGTCAGATTTTTTAGAAAATCAAAGAAAATAATATTCTCAAAATGTTTTAAAGATAACAATGATTAATTATTTTGTGATTTTTGTAACAAAATGATTAATCATTGTTATTTTGCTGTGGAAAGTACGATAAAATACGTTTTACTATTAACTTTTTGAAAATCAATTATTTATTATTGTTTTTCAAAAAGTTCTATTTTGAATCTTGATGCTTAAAAAGCAATTCAATACCTAATGGTTAAGTAATTAAATGCTTGATTTCTTGGACATTTAAAAATAAAAACCTACTTTTGCACCCGCAAGTAAAAATACCGAGAGGGGAAGAATGTCCAATTTTCTGATTGATGAACCTTGCGATTTTTTTAGAACAGCGTAAATAACTAAATAACATAAATATAGTAGATTTAAACTATGCCAACAATTTCACAATTAGTACGAAAAGGAAGAACCAGAATTACCAAGAA
>JAUMYH010000066.1 GCA_030528745.1 Bacteroidota bacterium | reverse complement strand
TTGTCAAAAACAAACGCCCGTTTTTTACTAACAGATTTTCAGTATCAAGAGAAAAATATGCTGACTTGTAAATATCAGTAATAGGCTCATTTTCATTAGGAAGTGTAATCCCTAATTCTCCTAAAAGATAATCATCTATACTATCCAACAACCTTTGGGCTTCGGCTTCTTTTTGTTTAGCTAATACTTTCTTTTCATTCATCAAACTGATGATTTTTTTTTGAAATTCAATAGAAATATTAGGAATTCTAATGCTTTTTATCTCTGAATTATTTAAATTATTTTGTGCTGCTCCCTTTCCAATAAAATCAATCTGAACTCTAACAAATTTTAAATCAAATAAAATACAAAAAAACTCATTTAATATTCTATCCCTATCTAAATCAAGTCGAACTAATGCTGAATTTAAGTTAGCCTCCTTTATGCTATTCGGTATAATTGAAACAGTTCCTAAATTATCTTTTGTTCCACTTATTGCAAAAATCAAATCACCTCCTTTTACTTGTGTTCTTTTTAGATTTTTTTCGTGAATATTACGATTAATTAGTTTTACATCTGTTAAATCTATACTATTATTTTTAAGATTATTTACCCTAAGAAAATATACTCCATCTTCTGCCTCTGTATAGAAACCATTCCTTGGACCATCTCCGCGATTCCAAGAGATTAAAACATCTCCTATTTTTATAAACTCATTTTTATCAAAAAACGTTCTTAACTTATTAAATTCCTCTTTATAAAAATAAGGATCCATCCTTCCCTCAATTTCCGAGCGATTGATGATGAAAATTTTATTTTTGTCCGTATGTTCCGATAGTTTAAATTGCTCCATTTTCAATCTCTTTTATAAACCGACCTAATTCCGTGGCGATGATTTTCAAATCGTGTTCTTTGGTCGTTTCTTTTCCTGTGGCATCGTAGCCTATATCTTCGGCTATTGCCATAAAAATTGGATAGTCAGGCAATTTACTTTGCTTATCGGTAGTGTAGGCTTCTTGCAATTCCTCTTTTAGAGCATTTACTTTCTCGGTGTATTCCTCTTGAATTTCCTTTTTTTCATCAGCCATCAAAGGCGTTAGGTTTTTTTTATCCAAAGTAGGATGTTTGGCTTTATATTGCTTTTCGAGTTCTTTGGTAGCTTCTTTTTTCTCCTTGTTGTATTGATTTACTTTGGTTTTGTATTGATATTTTGATAGTAAATCAAACTTTGAGGTTTGTTTCAGATGCGTAATTTTTTCGGTTTCGGCAAAGGAATGTTTTTTCAGAAACAATACCGAACTTTTCACGCCAGCTCCCGTCGCCGTAAATGCCGTTTGAGGCATAGACACCACCGCCACGATTCTAAAAATCTCCTCAATATGGTCGCGGACATACTGCAAAGAGCTGTTGGTCAAGATACCATCAGGAATTACGATTGACAGATAACCACCCTCTTTCAAAAATTTATAGCACTGTTCGATGAATAAAACTTCTGTACTTTGGTTTTCGCGAACAGTTTCGGGACTTGCTTTTACAGCCAACCAATCTTCCTCCTTTTTGCCTAATTTATAGGTTTTTAAATAGGCTTTTTCGGTTTGACGAACGATGCTTCCAAACGGCGGATTGGTGATGATAAAATCAAAATGATTGTATTTAAAACCTTTATTTTGAGTGTTTTTCTGAATTTCCTCGTCGCTGAGCAATCCGTCCGAAGTGATAACATTGGTATGCCCATCATCGTGGATAATCATATTCATTTTGGCAGCTCGTGAAATCTGTTCATTGATTTCTATTCCGAAGAGATTTTTCTCGGCAAAGTCGTGCCAAAATTTTCTGTGTCTATCACTCTGCTTCGGATTTGTTTTAATATCTGGATAATATTCATCAGCTTGTTTTCGCACCTTATTTAAGGCGTACAACAAAAAACCTCCGCTTCCGCAAGAAGTGTCCAAAACCATTGATTCATTGCGAATTGGCAAAACATCTACGATAAATTCCACAATAGGGCGAGGCGTGAAATATTGCCCAAAATTTCCTCTAAAAAAGGAATCCTTCATAAAGGTTTCAAAAGCTCGACCTTTGGCATCTAAATCGGTTTCGCCAATGTCAATGTCTTGCAGATATTCCACCACGGTTCGCACTTTTTCTGGCGTAAGGCGGATATTGTCGCGAAAAACTTCGGGGTCTTTTTTTCTGCCTTCTTCGTAAAGTTTTTTAATCCGCTCGGTCAAACGGCGATTTTCTTCATCTTGAATGGCTCTACTTTTCTGAGCTTCGCCTAATTTATCAAAATTGACAATCTCCGAAGCATCTACCGTAATAATCTGAAAATCATAAGGTTCTCCTATTTTTCGGTCTTTTTTCTCGTCCCAAATTTTGCAGAAAATCAATTTATCCAACTCGTCAAAAGCCTCTGACGGATTGAGCTGACCACCACCCCAAAGGGCATCGTGGGCTCTTTTAAACCGACTTGTAAGTGCATCTTGTTCAATGGTTTGCAAATCGAAGTATTGTTGTTGCCCTTCCACTTGTTGTAACGATTTGGCTTCGTAGACATATTTATAATTTGCCAATTTTTGAACGCCAAATTGCGGAATATCAGGTAAAATGATTTTTGAAGTTTTGTTTTTATCCACTTCAAAATACTTGCTTTTGTCCGAAGAAGTTACCCAAACGAATTTCACATCTCCTGCCATTGCAAAGGCATAGCTATACACCTGATTGATAGCTTGTTCGAACTCCAAATCAGAAATATCCGACTTTTTGCACTCCACCAAAATACGAGGCTCGGTGCATTGGTCATCATTATATACCACAATATCAGCCTCTTTTGTTTCCGAACCCATCGGCACAGGCACAAACATTTTGATACGATGTGGTTTGTATTTATAATCAAAAACCAGTTTTAAAAAAGCCTCTGCCTGAACCTTTTCCTCTGGATTAATAAAATTTCTTGTTTTATTTTGATGAATATATTTTATCTGTTTTTGGTCTTCCGAAAGAGAAATAAGCCCTTTGCTAATTCCTTGTTGTATTAAATTCATATTTTATAGATTGTTAGTATTAAACAAACTGCCATATATGCTTACAAAAACAACAATTGACACAATATATATACCGGGAGCAATATCACTATCGAAAATTTTATAATATAGCCGAAAAACGATGGCATAGGCACTTTGTTATCTTCGGCGATTGCTTTTACCATAAAGTTCGGTCCGTTGCCTATGTAGGTCATTGCTCCGAAGAATACAGCAGCTGTTGATATTGCTTTTAAAAGAATCTCGGATATATCCGCCACTTGAGTACCAATCAATGGCAGACCCTCCGCAATACTATGAAAGGCAAGAGCAGTAGGGGCGTTGTCGAGGAATGCACTCAAAATACCTGTAAAGTAATAGAAATGTGCGGAGGTGGTTATGCCCAACGATGCCGAGTGCTGATTTAGGTATAGCAGAGCAGGTGTCATTGTGGCAAAGATACCCAAAAATAGTGCTGCTACCTCTAATATAGGTGTCCAAGTAAAGCGGTTTTTATTTCGTACACCTCTGGGTGTCATCAGTAGCGAAAGCACTATCAGAACTCCAAGTACTATCTCACGGAGAAATTGTACATAAAACGGTGAGTGATGGTCTGCCATCGACGGTATGTATTGCTTGTTGATAAAAGCTACCGAAAGTACTACTCCCACAATTAACACAAAATTGATATTACCACTTATGGTAATGGGTGTCTTTTCTTTCATATCGGCGGATATGGCTGTCCATTCCTCTTTTTTCATATAGTAGAAACGGTCGAGCAGATAGTATATTGTCAATAGTACGATACCGACAAACAACCATTCGGGCAACAACTTTAGAAACCAAGTAAATTCGGCACCACGCAGATATAGCAGGAATAGAGGCGGATCGCCGAGAGGAGTGAGCAGTCCACCGCAGTTTGCTACTAAGGCTATAAAAAACAGTACTGTATGTGTTTTAAATTTTCTCTGTTCGTTTATTCTCAATATCGGACGTATAAGCAACATTGCCGCTCCGGTAGTTCCCATCGCAGATGCCAGCAGATATCCCAACCCAAGAAAAATAGTGTTTGCTTTTGGTGTTGCTTGAATATCTCCATTCAAATGTATGCCTCCTGTGATTACGAACAGTGCCGAAAGCAGTATCACAAACGGAAGATAGTCGAACAGCATTTGGTGTTCGAGATTGTCGAGCATATAATTCGACATCATAAATAGTACTACAGGCAAGCTGAGTACTATCGACACAAGCAGTTTGTTGCGGTTGTTTTCCCACCAGTGATGAAACAAAAGAGGAGCAACTGCTATAAAAAGTAATTGAATAATAAAAGGTATAAGTGATGCGAAAGGTACTTCCATTTTTTACTTTATAATTTTTTTATGAGTTAATAATCTGTTTTTTTTGTGATAATTATCAGTCGGTTAATAAAATCGTAACCAAGCATCCTCGTCTAAATGTTCTACTCGGTAACGAGTGTTGTTGGGGAGTGTAGAGGCAAGTTGTGTTTCGTCGTAAATCTCCGTAAGACAATAGGCTATAACTCCGCTTGTAGTCTCCTCAAAGCTGTCGAAACCTATCTCTTGCAGACGATACACAAGAAGGTCTTGTTCATACTCCTGTATTGTTGCGTGAATGGTTACTTTGGTATATTTTTTGCTCATTTAGTGGCAAAGTTAATATTTTTTTGACTAATAAATATCAATTTTCGTATTAGAAAAGCGGTGATTGGGAACGAATAGCTTAAAATCAGCGGATTGTTTGCTTTCACTTGTTATTTTGCAAGGGACATTTTATCACTAATAATGTGATAGATTATAGTTGTTGGTCGTAAATTTACGATTATATGTATTTTATCCTGCTTTTAAAGACTCGACGCTCGGCACTCAAAACTTTTTTGTATATTTGCAAGTTTTAAATTGATATTAGCAGTCTGTATAGGCAGCCTTTACGGTAGGTTAAGGTAGTTTGATAGAGTAGGGTAGCTGAGCCAGATAATTCGGATTACTCCGTGTATGCCACCGGCAGAGTAGTATTTGGTAACGATTGCTTTGTTATCGTCTTGGGGCTAAGGGACTACTTTCGTTGTGAGGTAATCTCCAAGTTTGGAGGTAAGAATGAGAATGTTATAGAATAACACAATTCTTTAATCATGTTTTCGAAAAAATATGGATAGAAACAATAATTTCGATTTTCTACGTCTATTGTTAGCTTCTTTTGTTATTATTACCCATTCATATACTCTATCCGGAGAGGGTAATAGCGATTTTCTTGGGGTATTCACCAACTCACAATTACAACTATCCAAGATTGGGGTTACGGGATTCTTTGTTATAAGCGGTTATCTAATATATCAAAGTATGGAGCGAAGCTCTAACTTAATTAATTACCTTTGGAAAAGATTTTTACGATTATTCCCCGCTTTGTTTGTAGCATTGATATTTACTGTTTTGATACTGCCTTTTGTTTACGAAAGCAATATACCATATATAAAAAATAAAGATGTATGGACATATATACCGCTTAACATTGTTCTATATCCGCAATATACTATTAGTGGTGTGTTTGAGAATAATCTCTACCCCAAAATAATAAACGGTTCGCTATGGACAATAAGATATGAATTTCTGATGTATATAGCCATAGCATTATTATTTAGGTTTAGAAAAAATCGAAACATTACCATAGCAATAATTTCATTTGTTTGGTTGCTGTGTATAATGGCATTGTATATATTACCTCAATCAGTATTGCAGATTAATTTTATATTCAGAGTTAAAAACTTGTTGCAACTCGGAGCTTGTTTTTTCGGAGGGGCTCTATTATCTGCAATCGGACTAAACAGCAATAGCAAACATATTTTGAAAATGTTTGTCTCTCTGTTAATAATCTTTATTGTTGCATTAAAATATGAACTGTCCGAATACCTTTATTACATAATAGTGCCATTACTAATTATATTTATAGGTTTGCTACCTTTATATTTTATCAAAGATATAAGTAAAAATATTGGAGATTTATCTTATGGTACTTATCTTTATGCTTTTGTCGTACAGCAATTTATTATGTGTCTTTATAATCTCAATCACATACAACTTATGCTATTTACATTCATAATCACTCTCTTTTTGGCTTACATTTCGTGGCACATAATAGAAAAACGGTTTATTGCATTAAAAAAATATGTATAACTGATTTTGAGTAGCTATATTCTTGCTTGCAATGTAGCTTCATGACGCTGCTGCCTTAATAGGCTATTCTTAAACGAAAATTTTGTACCTTTGCAATCGAAAAATCAAGTTAAATCCTTATTCTAAATTACACATAAAAGATTATTAATAAAATACAGGAACTAATATGAGTACTAAACCTACACTATTGATATTAGCGGCGGGAATGGGCAGCCGTTACGGAGGGCTCAAACAGCTCGACCGTGTAGGACCCGGCGGTGAAACTATAATGGATTACTCCGTATATGACGCCATTAGAGCGGGATTTGGCAAAATTATCTTTGTTATCCGCAAAAGTTTCGAAGAGGATTTTGAGCGAGAGGTTATATCCAAGTTTAAAGATAAGATAGAGGTAAAAGTTGTTTATCAAGATATTAACAATGTGCCTAAGGGCTGTTCGTTCAATCCCGAACGCGAAAAACCTTGGGGTACCAACCATGCTGTGCTGATGGCAAAAGATGTTATAAACGAGCCGTTTGGCGTTATCAATGCCGATGACTTCTACGGTAGAGAGTCGTTTGAGGTTTTGGCTGAGTTTCTAAACAGTGTCAATGGCAAACAAAACCAATACTGTATGGTAGCATACCGCTTGCAGAACACTCTTTCGGAAAACGGCTATGTGTCGAGAGGAGAGTGTTTTGTTGATGAGAATTCGTTTTTGACTAACGTTATAGAGCGTACAAAAATAATCAGAAAAGGAGATAATATAGTTTTTCAACCAAACGAAAACGAAGAGAAGACACTTGCCCCCGACACCCCTGTGTCGATGAATTTTTGGGGCTTTACTCCGGATTATTTTGAACATTCGGAAAAACGGTTTATAAAATTTTTAGAAGAAGAAGGAAGTCAACTAAAATCGGAATTTTATATTCCTACCATGGTTAATGATTTAATTTCAAACAATATAGCAATATGTCGTGTAATTGATACACCGGCGACATGGTTTGGAGTTACATATATTGAAGATAAATCAATGGTAGTAGAGAGAATTAATAATTTAACAAAACAGGGAAAATACCCAACAAATTTATGGCAGGAAGATTTAGAAAATTTATAGACAAATTCTCGTTTAACAAAGAGAAGATACTTGTAACGGGCGGATTGGGATATATCGGTTCACATACCGTTGTAGAGCTTATTCAGAGCGGTTTTGAGGTTATTATAGTAGATAACCTGTCTAATTCTAATATTGATGTTATCAAAGGTATCGAAAAGATTACAGATATCAAGCCCAAATTTGAGAATATTGACTGTAGTGACTATGTGGCTATGGATAAATTTTTATCAAAAAATGAAGGGATTCAGGCAATTATCCATTTTGCAGCACTTAAAGCTGTTGGTGATTCCGTAAAACGTCCATTGCCATACTATCGCAATAATATAGGATCGATGATAGCCCTTCTGGAACTTATGCAGACGCACAAAATACCCAATTTGGTATTCTCTTCTTCGTGTACCGTCTATGGGCAAGCTGACAAGATGCCGGTAAATGAGAATACACCTATAAAATTGGCACAATCGCCTTACGGCAATACCAAACAGATTTGTGAGGAGATAATCACCGATGCTTTGACAGCAAACAGTACACTAAAAGGTATATTGCTCCGTTATTTCAACCCTATTGGGGCACATCCTTCTGCCTATATCGGCGAAAATCCCAACGGTGTACCCGAAAACCTTGTGCCTTACATTGTGCAGACGGCAGCCGGCATCAGAGAAAAACTTTCTGTCTTTGGTAACGACTACAATACCCCCGACGGCACTTGTATCCGTGACTATATCAATGTGGTCGATTTGGCTCAAGCTCATATAGCAGCTCTCAAACGCCTAATCGACGGTAAAGTTGAAAGTATCGAGGTATTCAACCTTGGCACCGGTGAAGGCACATCTGTTTTGGAACTTATCAATAAGTTTGAGCAAGCAACAGGTGTAAAGGTGCCTTATGAGATGGCTCCGCGCCGTGCCGGTGATATAGAGGCTATTTGGGCTGACCCTCAGAGAGCCAACAAGATACTAAAATGGAAAACAGAAGTGTCGCTTGAGGATACACTCCTTTCGGCGTGGAATTGGCAACGTTATACAATGGATAAAGAAAATTCGGCAAAGCGACATTTTAATTTCTTGTCGATGAGTTAATCTGTATAAATCGAATTTAGATTGTTATGCTAACAAAAGAATACATAAAAGAAATTAAATTAGCTAACACAGAAGGATTAAAACAACTTATTCATAAAAATATGAATAATAGTGGAAATCTCGTTTTTATTCTTGAAAATTTAGGGAAATTACCTGTTTCATTTAATTATCATTGGCTTGTGGACCTAATAAATTATGACAATGAGCAGGTGCGTTTTTGGGTGGTTAAAAATTTAGGGAAATTAAAATCTGAGAATATTATTAATCACTTGGAAAACATTTCTAAAAATGATAAAAGTACGTTGGTTCGTAGAGAAGCTATTTCTTCTATAGGGAGACTTCGTGATGAGAAAAATCAACAAGTGTTACTTGGAAATCTGTTAGATGAAGACCCGAAAATTGTAAGTCAAGCTATTCGTGGATTGCTCGTCTTTAAAGGGGATAAAAAAATTGATATTGCACTAAAAGAGCTAATAAATCACGAAAATGAAATGGTTAGAAGTGTGATTTATAAGGAATATTTTGCACAAGA
>JAUMYH010000065.1 GCA_030528745.1 Bacteroidota bacterium | reverse complement strand
ATCAAGACATCGTTGATCAAAAAAGAATCGCCGCTTAAATCGAACTGACGTTAAATAAATATTACCATTTTCTAAAATTTGCAGAAGATGAAATGTTTTATGGTTTTAGAACAAAGGAAGCAATAAAAGATGATTGGTGGGGACATTATGGAAATAATGAAGATGGTAAAGGAATTTCAGATTTTGCCGTGGGAGCAGAACGAATTGTATATGCTCTTTTAAATGGTAAAGGTATTGGGCAACCCAATTCAGCACCCGTTGGAGCAGATTTGTTTTTTGAGGTAGGAGACGCTTATATCCATATTGATATGAAAACAGTTCAACAAGATAATATTGGAGATTTCACAAATACTATATTCGTTGGCGAAAATCAAAATAGTTATCGTGGAGTTATTGAAAAAAGAACAGGAAATAATGAAGAGTACACTCCTGCATTGCCTACATTCTATAATAAAGGAAAAGTAAATGAAAAAATATGTCTATCGTATTTCATTACTATTTTGTACAATAGAGACAATTTGGATATTATGGTCATTGCTATTGATTGTATGCCTAATGGAGAGTTGGAAAAACATTATGGAAGCAGAGTTCTTTCTGCTGGAAAAAACCCAGGAAAAGCCAGATTCAATTTAAAAGAAGTCAATAAATTTGAATTATTAGAAAATCAACCTTCAAGAATTAAAGTTGTGTATTTTGATAAAAATATGCCAGAGCAATACAGAAAAAAATTAAGTCTTTTTGAAAGTATATATGATAAGCAAGGGTAAACCAATGATTTGGACGGACAATACCACGCTGGAAATCTTGTGAAAGAACTCGCCAAAGAAATCCAAGGTGGCGGAGGCGGAAATGCAGGATTCGCTACGGCAGGAGGTAAAAACCTCGCAGGACTCGACAAAGCGGAGGAGAGGGCTAAAGGAATTTAGATAAACACAGCGAACGGATTATAGAAATATAAACCTATTCAACTTTTCAGAATCCTCCCTAACCTCAAAGGAGAAATACAAGAAAACAGCTAAGAGAAAACTTTTTAGAAGTTCCGAGCTTCTAAAAAGTTGAAAGAATTGAAAACTAAAAATTTCCTCCAAGAGAAAAATTTTCGCGAAAGCGAGATATAAGAAAGCAAAAGGATTAACCGAACAATTCCCTGCATTTTTCTAATACGCTCTCTATGGTGGCTTTTTCGGAAATATGGATTTGCGAAGGATTTCCCTGTAGGGCTTGGGCGGTGGTCGTGCCGATGCAAATGGCTTGGCTGTGCTTGAGCGGATTATGGGCGAGGTAACTCCTCACCCCAGAGGGGCTGTAAAACAAAACCACGCTGGGAGTGTGATTGATTTGGTGGGGCGTTTGGGTGGTTTGGTACACGGTGTACTCTGTAAACGAAATGTTGTAATTTCGCATGGCATCGGGTAGGGTATCACGCCGAATGTTTCCTGCAAAAAAGGCAATGTTTTTTTTTGAAAAATTCGCAATAAGTATGCTTGATAATTCTTCGGCATAGTCGGTGCAGTCCAATACGCCAACCCCGTGATGTTGCAAGACTTCTTTTGTTTTTGTTCCTACGCAGATTGCTGGAATGTGTTGTATATTTTTAAAAAAAGGCGATTGTACCACGCTTTTTACGGCGTTTTGCGAAGTAAAAAGGAGCAGCGAGGGGATTTTTTTTAAAGAAAAATCTAAAAAACGAATCTCAATAAAATCCATAGAAAGCACCGAAAATCCAGCCTCTTCCAAAAAAAGCGTTTGTTGGTCGGTGAGTTGTTTGGTGGACAGAACGGTTATTTTTTCAGACATGGCGTTTTTGCGTTGGGATTTTTGCGGAAGCGGAATTTTACTTCTTTTTACAAACAGGAATGATTTCGCCTTGAGCCAAACGGTAGCGGTCTATCTCGGAGGGCGTGAATTTTTGGGTATAATCTTCCTCGGTAACCTCAAAACCGACGTTCCGAAGTTTGTCAAAATAATCCCTACCATAAATTCGAAGGTGGTCGTACTGCCCAAATATCTTGGCTCTTTCTCGTGGGTCGGTTATGGAATCATCTTCAAAGGTGGTAGCCCTATTGAGGTCTTGCGGAATTTGGAAAATCCCAATACCGCCAGGTTTGAGTACGCGGAAGAGTTCCTCCATAGCTTTGGTATCGTCAGGAATGTGTTCCAATACGTGATTGCAAAGAATCATATCAAAACAATTATCCTCAAAGGGCAAGGCACAAATATCGGCCTTAACCATAGCCAAGGGCGAGTTGAGGTCGGCAGTAGTGTAGTCGATGTTTTTTTGTTTCGCGAATAATTTGTAAAATGCCTGTTCGGGGGCTATATGGAGGAGTTTGGTGGGTGTGGTGAATAGGTTGGTTTCGTTGGTAAGATACAACCACAACAAACGGTGTCTTTCGAGCGACAATGTGCTTGGTGATAGCACATTGTCGCGGACATTTTCGTAGCCGTAGGGCAGGAATTTTCTAAAATTGCTTTGGTCGATAGGGTCGGTGTATCGGTTACCCGAAAACCATAATTTGAGCAAGGGTCTTGCCCAGTAACTCATACGGATAAGTATAGGTCGAGGGATAAGATTGAGTATAAAACGAATTCCCTTTTTCATACTTTTGCTGATGGTTATACTATAGAATGATAATTGCCGATTCTGAAAGCGTCTTCTTCGGTGCTTTCGATACCTAGTGCCTTGTAGATGTAGTAGAAAGTAGACAGGATTTCGGGTTTGCCGTCTATCAGTGCTACATCGTGTTCGAAGTGGGCGCTTGGTTTGCCATCGCGGGTAACTATAGTCCAGCCGTCTTTGAGTTGTTTGATGTTGCGTACCCCTACGTTAATCATTGGCTCAATGGCAATAACCATTCCTTCAACAAACTTTTTGCCTTTTCCTTTTTTGCCGTAGTTGGGTACTTCAGGGTCTTCGTGCATTTTTCTGCCCAGTCCGTGTCCTACGAGTTCACGAACCACAGAGTAGCCTCTGGCTTCGCAATAGGTCTGAATAGCATTGCCGATGTCTTCAACACGATTTCCCAATCGGAATTGGTCAATTCCTACGTATAGCGATTCTTTAGTGGTTTTGAGTAGGGCTTTCTTTTCGTCCGACACCTCTCCGACTTCGAAAGTATAGGCGTGATCACCATAGAATCCGTGTACGATTGCTCCACAGTCGATAGATACAATATCGCCCTGTTCGAGCGGTCGGTTGGTGGGCAATCCGTGAACTACTTGCTCGTTTACGCTAGTAAGCAAGGTCGAAGGGCAACCATACAATCCTAAAAAACCAGGAATGCCGCCATTATCGCGAATGTATTGTTCTGCTAATTGGTCGAGCTTGAGGGTGGTAACTCCTTCTTTGACTTCGGTAGCCAACATACCAAGCGTTTTGGACACCAACAAGGCGGCCTCGCGCATTAATTCTATCTCTTCTCTTGTCTTTGGAATAATCATCGTATCTGTGTGTTAAAGGAGGACAAATGTACAAAAATATTTTTTGAATTGTGGGGGTTTAATAAAGATGTTTTTCGGAAGAAAGCACCAGATAGAATTGTGAAAATTATAGATGTATTTTTAATAAAATACTTTTTATTGTTTTTTCTTTAGTATAAACACAAAAAATAATATCTTCGTAGACTGTATGGAATTAAATTTTTTCAGGAAGATGATGTATAAAGCATTTTACATATTGTTGTTTTTTTCCAGTTTGTGTGTTTATGGACAAATAGGAGGACAATCGGTGTATACTTTTTTGAATATGATGAATGCCCCACGTCAGGCGGCCTTGGGCGGAAGAGTGGTAACCTTGTACGATTATGATGTCAGTCAGGCGGTATATAACCCAGCTGTTATTAATGATATGATGAACAATCGTTTGGCAGTGAATTACGGAAACTATTTTGGAGAGGTGTCTTACGGAACGGCGGCGTACGCTTTTGGTGTAGACAAGTACAACAAGATGTTTCATGTTGGGGTCAATTATATCAATTATGGCTCGTTTGAGGCTCGTGATGAGTATGGCGTTCAGTCAGGAACTTTCACAGGTAGTGAAACAGCACTTTCGGTAGGTTATGCCCATCAGGTTCCAGATTCAAAATTTCATTTGGCAGCCAATCTGAAGTTTATTACTTCTGTTTTGGAAAGTTATAATTCATTAGGAATGGCAATAGACCTTGGCGTGGTGTATAGAAATCCAGAAAGTACGCTTAATGCAAGTTTGGTATTGCGAAATATGGGTATGCAACTGACCACTTATGCTGGTACAAAAGAGAAAATACCTTTCGAAATCATAGCAGGAATATCGCAAGAGCTTGAAAATGTACCTGTTCGTTGGCACGTTACGTTGGACAATTTGCAACAGTGGAATATATCGTACGTGAATCCAGCACAAACCCAACAGGGGCTTGACGGAAGCATCATCGAGAAGAAGCCTTCTTTTTTGAACAATGCTTTAAGACATCTGAGCTTTGGGGTAGAAATATTTCCTCAAAAGGCGATAAACCTCAGATTGGGGTACAATTTCCGCAGAGGACAAGAACTTGCCCTTGAAGAACATCGGACTTTTGCAGGTATATCGGCAGGTTTCGGACTCCGAATGGGCAAACTCCGATTTGACTATTCGTATTCGAGATTTACATCGGCAGGAAGTACCAGTATATTTGGATTGATGATTAATCTGTAGAGCAACCCAGTAGAAAATTAGAAGAATGAAAAAGAAAAATATCCGCATATTATTGGTAGATGACGATTTGGACGTACTCGAAATAGTGAGGTACAACCTAGCCAATGAGGGGTACAATGTATTTACCGCCGACAATGGACTACAGGCTATTGAGATGGCTCAGAAGGAATTGCCGCATCTGATAATTATGGACGTGATGATGCCACAAATGGACGGAATCGAGGCTTGTGAAACAATCCGAAAAATTCCTGAATTAAAAGATGTTATCATAACCTTTTTGACCGCCAGAGCCGAAGATTATTCGCAAATGGCAGGACTTGAGGCAGGAGCAGATGATTATATCACCAAACCGATTAAACCAAAGTTGTTGATAAGCAAGGTGAAGTCGTTGCTTCGGAGATTTATAAACAAAGATGCCGATAATGTGCTAAATGTTGCAGGGATTGAAATAAATAGAGACGAATACAAAATCACAAAACCCAATGGGGAAGAAATTAGTTTGCCCAAAAAAGAATTTGAATTGTTGTATCTGTTGGCATCTAAACCTGGAAAGGTATTTACAAGAGAGGATATTCTGGAAGAAATATGGGGAACTGATGTGGTGGTAGGTGAGCGGACTATAGATGTGCATATTCGTAAACTTAGAGAGAAAATAGACGAAAATCTGTTTAGAACCATTAAGGGCGTTGGGTATAAAATTGTAATCGAATAGAGATGGGGATATTTGACCAATATATGTCGTATTCAAAAATAGACATTATACTCGAATTGACAGCGGTTGTTTTTTCGATTATTAGTGTTGTTTATTCCAAAAAGAACAATATAAAAGTATATCCTTACGGAATTGTGAGCGTGTTGATATATTTATATCTTTTTTATAAATGGGAATTACTGGGTGAATTGCTCATTTACATATATTATTTGATGATGAGTGTGTATGGTTGGGTGCTTTGGGGAAATAACAAAAAAGGAAATTATTTGAAAATAAGTAAATTGAACAAAAAAGATGTTGTTGGTGCGGTAGCCGTATTGACAATGAGTTTGTTGTTGGTAATTACAGTATATTACAAAACGGATAAACTCAAAGAATGGTGGGCTACTGTTGATATTGTTACCTCGAGTATCTTTTTTGTAGGAATGTTTCTTTTGGCAAAACGAAAATTAGAGCATTGGTTAGTCCTTTTGGCTGGTAATATATTGTGTGTACCGATGTTTTATCACAAAGGATATGCCTTTACTGCCATATTATATTTGATGTATACCATAATAGCTATTGTAGGATATTTGGAATGGAAAAAAGTTTACAAAACGGAACTTACAGAATAGTACTTGTAGGCCCTGAAAGCACAGGAAAGTCTTTTTTGGCTAAAGCCATAGCGACACATTATGATACGGTATATGTTGAAGAATATTTAAGGACTTATGCCGAAGATAAATATCGCACAGGAGATAAAATAATTACACCCAAAGATATGGGCTTGGTGATAGACAAACAAAAACAATTACAGAAAGAAAAACTAAATAGTGCCAATAAGATAATCATAGAGGATACCGATGTTTTACAATTGGCTATCTATGCAGAATTGTATTTCGGTTCGATTCCTCCAAAATTAAAACAACAAATAGAGGATTATGTGTATGCAGATTTATACCTTTTGATGGATATAGATTTGCCTTGGAAAGAAGATTTGGTACGCGATGCTCCTTTTGAAAGAGAAAAGCATTTTGATTTTTTCCTTAAAAAATTAAAAGAAGTCAAAGTGCCATTTGTAACAATTAACGGAACAGGAAAAGAAAGATACGATAAAGCCATAAAGAATATTGAAATGATGATTGACAAGACTTTTACAGCTCAAGATTTGGAACAATTTCGCGAACGAAATGTTACTCCAGAGGAAATTTATGCTCAATTAGAGGTGTTTAGAAAAGGATGTTTGTATATGAACATCTCTAAACCTGCCGTAGTTGGAGATGGCATAATCAAATTGAGCGATGAAGAATTAACTACCAAAATAGAATTGTTTGAGCGTAATAAAGGCAAATTTAGTATAGAAAAGTTTGTACCTGCCTCAGGTGCGGCTAGTCGAATGTTTCAGTTTTTGAACGTATTTTTGGCTGAATATAATTTTGAAAAGGAATCGTTAAAACAATATATCGAAAGAAAGAAAGATGCTCAATTGATAAAGTTTACAGAAAATATAAAAGACTTTACTTTCTATGAGGTCGTTTGTGCTGTAATTTCAGAATTAGACAATCAGTACCATACTTGGACTCGTGGTAAATTTATCAAGACATTTGTACAGATTATGTTAGAAGAGCAATATCTGAATTTTGCCAATCTTCCAAAGGCTGTATTGCCATTTTACAACCAAAAAACACCCTCAGAAATACACCTCAACGAGGCGTTGGCTTATGCTAAAAATGATGTAGCTCAGATACATTTTACCATATCTCAAGAACATACCTCAACAGTTAATAGGTTGATTAGTGAGATAAAAGATAAAAATAATCTGGAAGGCTTGGAGGTTAAACTATCTTATCAAGATAAAACCACCGATACCATTTGTGTAGATGAAAATTTTGATATAATACGAGATGCAAATCAACATATCGTGTTCCGACAAGCAGGACACGGAGCTTTGATTGAAAATTTGAACAAAATAGAATCGGATATTATTTTTATAAAAAATATAGACAATGTATCAGAGGAAAATTTTGACGAAATAGTGCAATATAAAAAGGCGTTGGGCGGAATACTTATAGATGTGAGAAGCAAAGTGTGTGAGTTGTTAGAGCAATTAGATTTGCCAAACCCTAACCTTGAAGCCATAGAAAATTACGTAACGAAATGTTTAAATATATGGCTTCCTAAAAAATATGGCAATTTTGATTTAAAGGAAAAGATAAATTTACTGAAATCAGTGCTTGACAGACCTATAAGAGTATGCGGAATGGTGTTGAATCAAGGCAAGACAGGAGGAGGTCCTTTTTGGGTAAGAGAGACAGACGGAACGATGTCCTTGCAAATAGTTGAAGGGGTGCAAATCAATATGAATGAAGATGCCCAGAAGTCGATAGTAGAGCAGTCTACACACTTTAATCCAGTAGATTTGGTGTGTTGTATCAAAAATTATAAAGGAGAAAAGTTTAATTTGCTTGAATATAGGAATCCTAACACAGGATTTATCACCGAAAAAAGCCTTAAGGGTAAAAAAATATTCGGATATGAGCTCCCTGGATTGTGGAATGGAGCGATGTATAACTGGATTTCGGTGTTTGTAGAAGTGTCTATCGCAACTTTTAGACCTGTAAAGACGGTGAATGACCTGTTATAATTGGTTGAATTACTGATTGATACATTTATTTTAATGTAAATAAGCAAAAAAAGTAAAAAAAATATTTGTAGAATTAAAAAAAGGACGTATATTTGCAATCGAAATAATGAAACAAATTCCTCCTTAGCTCAGTCGGTTAGAGCATCTGACTGTTAATCAGAGGGTCCTTGGTTCGAGCCCAAGAGGGGGAGCTGTTAAAGAAAAGCATCTACAGGAGTGTAGGTGCTTTTTTCGTTTTGAGAATGCTTGACTTTTATTTATCAAGAAAGTAAAATCGCTATAGTTGGAATTCTTTTAAAAAGGGATTTTGTTGTATTGTGTGAATTGAGTCTTCTTTTAATTGTGCGAGTTTTCAGATAGGATTGGTAGATTTGTGTAAAATTCAAATATCGTTTTGTTAGGGATACAAAAAAAACTCACTGCTTAACAGTGAGTCTTTTATCCTTGTGACCGCGGAGGGATTCGAACCCCCAACCCTCAGAGCCGAAATCTGATATTCTATCCAGTTGAACTACGCAGCCATCAGTGTTTATTATGCAAGTTTTTCGCGTACAATATCCGAAATGGTTTTTCCATCGGCTTGTCCCATCATACGTTGGGTTGCAATTCGCATGATGTCTCCCATTTGAGCAATGCCGTTTTCTTTAGATTCGCTAATAATTTGTTCGATAATCTGTTCAATTTCTGAAGTGGAAAGCTGTTTTGGCAAAAATTGCTCTATAGTCGAGGCTTGTTCCAATTCGGTATTAGCCAAGTCTTCGCGTCCTTGTTGCTGGTAAATTCTAGCCGATTCTTTGCGTTGTTTGATGAGTTTTTGCAAAAGTTTAATCTCATCATCTTTTGACAATTCTTCTTTTGCTCCACTTTCGGTTTGTGCCAATAACAAAGCAGACTTTACAGCGCGTAATGCGTCTAGTTTTTGCGTTTGCTTTGCTTTCATCGCATTTTTAATTTCCTCGTTAATTTGTATAAGTAAACTCATAATTATTTTAAATATTAAAACGTAGGCAAAAAAAAAGCTAAGAAACCTCTTAGCTTTTCAAACCTTATAAAAAAGAGCGGAAGACGAGGGTCGAACTCGCGACATTCAGCTTGGAAGGCTGACGCTCTACCAACTG
>JAUMYH010000008.1 GCA_030528745.1 Bacteroidota bacterium | reverse complement strand
AATATCCCTTTTTTCAAAATTTAAAACTACTTTTTTTATATCGAACTGACGTTAATTAAAATGCTTTTTAAAAACTTCTTAAAGACTTAAAATTTATATCAGAAGTAAAGATGAAACTTTTATAGAAACAAAGAAATATAATACTTTTGCAAAAAACAAAATAAGATGATATACGAACTTCCTTTACCCAAAAGTTTTGAAATTTTTGAAAATCTAATTTGTGATTTAGCCAACCATACATATAAAACCTCAAATTTCACTCTTTACGGAAGAAAAGGACAAAATCAGAAAGGAATCGACATTATTTCTTGTGAATTAAACATAATAATTCAATGTAAATTAAGAACTATTAACCTTTTTGACCGCAAAACAAAATTACAATTTGTACAAGAAATTAAAAGAGACATAGGTAATATCTTTTCAAATGGATTTAGCCCATCAAAAATCATTATTGCAACAACGATACAAAATGACACTGAAATACAAGATTATTTGAATACGCTTTTGCTTACTAACGGAATTGCCTGTGTGATAGAATTATGGAGCTGGTCTAAAATTAGCAATGAAATTTTTCTTTACAGCAACATCGTAAACAAATATTATCCGTTTAGGAATAAGTCCGTAGAAATTGCACGAATAGAAGTTTTAAATAAGTCCATTTACCAAAAATCAGATAAAAATGACAGGTTATTCATTTTCAACAACATAAAACACAAAAACCAACTACCGGTCTTTGATTTTAGTTTTATAAACAATTCGGACAATACAATTATCCTAAATTCAATTGAGGGATTTTGTGAAACACTTGCTGTGGCTCGTGGAGGATTTCCACCTCGACCTAATGGCATTTTAAAACCTACAAAAAGGTTTTTAATAGACTTTAATTTTAACTACACCGATATAGACAAGCAAGTTATAGAACTAAAAGACCCTATTTTTGTGTATCCTAAATCTCCGTTGCGAATTCAGATTCAAAATCAAAAACCATTGATTAATTTTTACAAAATTCATTTCGCTTTCTTGTTTAGTAATATCACAGTCAATTCCCCAGAATTATTTTTTAATTCGGATTTTGTTTATAGTGGGAAAATTGTAAATAAAATAGAATAAAATGCACATATCCAATCCTTTTTGAGTACCCCAATTTCATTAAAAAAGTAAAACAAAAAGACCTCGCCTCAATGCTCAGTATAAGTTTTCGATTAGTAGAGTAGAAAGAATGAAATAGTATATAAAATGCAAGAATTTAATGTAAATTTTGATTTTAGAATAGACAGTAAATGTGGAGACCCCGACACAGATAGTCGAAAATTATACGAAACGCATAAAATATTATGGAGTAAAAAACTTCCAAATGAGGACTTGCTTATTATTGATATTCAAGGGAATAACAGATTGCTATTGCGTAATAATCTCTGTATGAATTTGTCAAGCGATAGAATGTGTCCTCATTTTAGTGGAAAGTACAACAATAAATTTGACCCGTGGCTTTCAGAGCTTGAAAGAGAACAACTTATGTACAAAGTGCGAACAATGGGAGGACATATTATTTTTCCAGCCCATAAGCATAAGGGTCTGACTATCAATCAAGCAAGAGGTGTTCACCCGCAAATAGGCGATCGGTTTGATTTGACACTTGAATGTATAAGGCGTTTCTACATAAATGACCCCAATCCGCTTTCCGCTATTTTGAGCAATTACACATTCTTTTTTGACTCATTTGTTGATTTTGAAGGGTATATTGACTTTTTCTTGTTGCAAGATTTCATCAATTCGCAAGGTCAAGTACATTTTTCGTTGCCTTTTGATAACTTTAAAAGGACTCCTTTTCCTTTAAATGCTTCCGAATATAATTTCTATAAAAGTCATATAATCAATTTGATAGATAAAAGAAATAAACGAATTTCGGAATATATGAAATTTGCCGTAAAGAAAATAACAGCAACTTAATTAATTGCCATTTCGCAACTTTTTTCTTTTGTGAAACCCATACTTTTGCCGTAAAACAAAATTCGTTTTATGGCAAGTAAAAATACACATTATCAGGAAAATAGCTTTTCGCCTTGGGAAGCATTTCAGTGGATACAAGGCGAGGCGTTTCGGCATATCAAAAAACAAAATTGGCTGGAAGAGTCCGATTTTGAGCCGTTTGAAAACATTTTTAAAATCCGATTTTCGGAAAATCTTCAAAAAGTAAAACCGCTCATTAACAATGATTTAGACAAAGGCAATGTGTCGTTTGCGGTTTTGGCAGTTTCGCTGTACGAAGCCTTTTTGCAGGTTGGCGTTCCGCAAAAAACGGCTTTGCTCCAAACGGAAGAAAGCATCAACGCACCGATTTATAATTTCGTGGCGGAAGGTACTGAAAAAATGCTTGATTCCGCTGAAAATCCGCTAAAAACTTTGGTAAATATCTCCAAAAGTCGAGAAAAAGACTATTTCGGCGATAGTTTTTCGTTTGAACGCCTCATTGATTCCGATTTTGGTTATGTTTTGCATATCAAAAAGTGCCTTTTTCATCAAACTTTACAACTTTTAGACCGAACCGACCTCCAACCGATTATCTGCCGAATGGATTTGGCTTGGATAAACGGCATAAAACCCGAAAAACACGGCGTTCGCTTCGTGCGTCCCGTTACTTTTGCCTCCGGAAATTGTTGTCAGTTTTGGTTTATGAAAGAAGAAAATCCAAATTTTGGGGAGTGAAATTAAGAAAACACAACACCTTAAAATCCTTTTGGTATATTTTGTTCCGTTTACAGATTTCCGTAAAAATTGATGTATGGGGCATATTCCAAACGCTGATTGAGCCAGTGAATCAGTTCTTTCACAAATTTTGTAACATTTTCATTTTCAAATATTTTCTGTTGGATTTTTTCAACAATGGCTCGGCAGGTTTCTCGGTCAAACACATTATCGGAAGTGGGATTAATTTGCGTTTCCCACTCGTCAAACAACGGATTCACACGCGGATAAAACACCTGAAATTCGTTTTTAACGTACTCAAAATCAACCTCTGGAATAAAAATATACCCTCCCTTATCGCCTGAAAACATACGAAAATTTTCGTTCAAGGGATAAACACTGTATCCCGTAGGGCAATTGCTACGATTTTCGGAAGTGGTTAAAAGCATTAGTGTTGGGGTTAAGGGTTTTTAATCAAAAAATTATATCTCCAAAATAACATAAAACAATCATTATTGTTGATTATTCATCTGTATTTGATTTTTTAAACATCGACAAATCCACTTTTAGCGAAAAAATATGCGAATATACTGCCACGCTCTGATCGGCTATATCCGTAAGAGCATAATCAATTTGTACTCCTTTGTATTTAAAACCTAAACCTACATTGGGCTGAAAAGCAATTGTTTGCGAGTTGTCTATCTGTACAACTTCTTGAAAATTCCCCCCCCCTACTCTTAAAAAAACCATTTTATTATAATCTGCTTGGACTCCCACGGCAGGATCGATGCTAAATCCGTTGGTGTTGAATATATCATTTGTTCTTATAAAACGCATATTCAGATTCAAACTAGGTTGTATAGTATAATCGTTACTAATTACAAAACTTCTTGCCACACCCAACTGCATTTTGGGCAAAGTAATCTCGGTAGTTTCGGGTAATTCTTGATTTTGCCCTTGTACAGCATCGCGAATTTTGTTAAATTCTTTTTCGTTAATGTTCCACGTGTTATACGTTGTGGTAATATCTCGGAGCATTAGACCAAAATTCCATGTATCTTTCTGATATTGAACCCCAAAATCGAATCCGAATCCCCAAGAACTAGCAAAATCTCCTATTACTCTTCGGATTATTTTGGCATTAACCCCATAAGTAAACCCCTCAACAGGTGTACTTCTGGCGTAAGAGAACAAAAAACCATAATCGGCTGTTGAAAAAAGACTGATTCTGTCATAATTTATATTTCCCTCACTATCAATCAATTGGGTTGTATTCATAATATCATCTACTCCGAATCGAATTGCAGAGATACCAAAAGCACTCTTTTCATCTATTTTTTTAGAAAATCCAGCATAATCATATTGGGCTATATTGGCAAAATAACTCGCGTGCATCAGAGCCAATTCCGAATCATTTACTCTAAACAGCCCTGCTGGATTCCAATAACCAGCGGTTACATCTTGCACTTGGGCTGTAACCGCACCCGAAAGAGCCATTGACGAAGCATCTACGCCTATATTCATAAATTCGTTAGAATAGCCCTTAATCACCTGAGAATATGTCATTTGAACAACAAACAACAATATCAAAACTCCTATTTTTTTCACAAACAAAGATTTTAGAGCAAATATAAAAAATAGTTATATAAAAATTTTTATTATAATAGATAAATTTTATTTTGTTACTTTGTATCAAATTATACTTTAGATGAAAAAACACATTCCTAATATCATCACACTTCTGAATCTTTTTAGTGGATGTATTGCTCTTATTTACGCTATTGATGGTAATTTTTATTATACATTTTTGTTTGTCTGTTTGGGGATTTTCTTCGATTTTTTCGATGGATTTTTTGCACGAATTTTCAAAGTTTCGAGTTCGTTGGGACTACAACTCGACTCGTTGGCGGACATGGTAACCAGCGGACTTGTTCCTGGCTTTGTGATGTACCGAATGTTAAGCAACAATACTGATTTGGAATGGCTTCCTTATTTGGGTTTTTTAATCACGTTGGGGTCTTGTTATCGATTGGCAAAATTTAACATTGACACGCGTCAGACAGATTCTTTTATTGGTCTGCCCACTCCTGCCAATGCTTTATTTATCATTAGTTTGTCTGTTATATCGGGGTATGATCCCAATACTTATCCTATTGTAACGCATCTTCATCATATTTTTACCCTACTAACAATTACTATATTGAGTGCTTTTGCCTTGAATATGGAAGTTCCTCTGTTTTCATTAAAAATAAAACAATTCGACCTCCGAAAATATACACTTCAGATAGGATTTATTTTCGTTAGTGTGATTTTATTATTATTTTTAAAAACATGGAGTGTACCAATTATCATATTGAGTTACATTGTGTTATCAATAATTAACAACAAAATACTACAAAAGTAATAAGTAAAAATCCAAATTCTAAAAAAGAATTTGGATTTTTATTCTACATTTTCTTCAATAAATATTTATTGATGTCCTTGACTAATTTTGGCCCTTGATAAATAAACCCAGTGTAAAGTTGTACCAAACTTGCTCCTGCTTGTAATTTTTCATAGGCATCTTCTGGCGAATTGATTCCTCCCACTCCTATAATTGGGAATGAATTATTACTTTTTTGGTGCAAAAATCGAATCACCTCCGTAGAGCGTTTGGTTAGTGGTTTTCCGCTCAAACCTCCTGTTTCTTTCTTATTTTCTGACAATAGTCCTTCTCTAGAAATTGTCGTATTTGTTGCAATCACTCCTGCTATTTTGGTCTGATTGACAATATCTATAATATCCAGCAATTGACTATCTGTAAGGTCTGGAGCTATTTTGAGCAGGATGGGTTTTTGCTTCGTCTTTTTTTGATTGATTAGTTGCAATTCTGACAACAAAGCCGTTAGTGGTTCTTTGTCTTGTAATTCTCTCAGATTAGGCGTATTCGGACTACTTACATTCACCACAAAGTAATCAACCACATCGTACAACGCATTAAAACAAATGATATAATCTTGAATAGCATCTTGATTTGGAGTTACTTTATTTTTGCCTATATTTCCTCCGATAAGCACATTTTTATTTTTCTTAAGTCTTTCAACAGCCTTAAATACACCTTGATTATTGAATCCCATTCGATTGATTATAGCCTGATCTTCCTTGAGGCGAAACAATCTTTTTTTGGGATTGCCATCTTGAGGTTTGGGAGTAAGCGTTCCTATTTCGATAAATCCAAAACCAAAATTTGAAAGCTCTGAAAATAATTTAGCTTCTTTGTCAAAACCTGCGGCAAGTCCTACAGGATTTTTAAATTTAATTCCAAACACCTCGCGTTCAAGCCTTTTGTCCTCAATATTGTATTTACTTCGCAATAGGGCTGATACACCTGGAATTTTACATATATTTTTTAAAAACGAAAAAGTAAAATGGTGTACCTTTTCGGGGTCAAACTGGAATAATATCGGACGAATAATATTCTTATACATAAATTATATATTTTTGGCTGATTCAATTACAGCTTCTTTCAACTCTTGTTTGTAGGCAATAATTTTTTCTAATAATTCAGGTTGTTGTGCTGCCAATATTTGTGTTGCTAAAATTCCCGCATTCTTAGCTCCATTAAGGGCAACAGTAGCCACAGGAACGCCACTGGGCATTTGCAGAATTGATAATACAGAATCCCAACCATCAATCGAATTGCTCGATTTCACTGGCACACCTATTACTGGTAGTGGACTCATTGAGGCTACCATTCCTGGCAAATGAGCCGCACCTCCTGCTCCAGCTATAATAACTCCGAAACCGCGTTTGTGGGCGTTTTGTGAAAAATCAAACAATTTTTCTGGAGTTCGATGTGCCGAAACAATATCAACTTCGACAGTTACTCCAAACTTTTCAAGTATTTCTAAGGCATCTTTCATTACTGGAAGGTCGCTTTTACTTCCCATTATCACTGCTACTTTCATTTTTTATCTTTTGTTTTTAAATCTATATTTTTTATAAATTTTTATTCCTAAAATCAACACGAATATCAATACCAACAAACCTATCACTCCAAAAATCCAATTAAAACTATTTTTGAGAATAACTAAGAAGATTACTGAAAACAAAATAATGGTTGCAAATTCATTCCACATTCTAAAAAAATTAGACGTGTATTTGACCTTATCGTTTCGTTGCAATTCTGTAAAAATAAAATGATTTTTAATCTGATAGAACCACAACAACAGCACAAAAAACAATTTGATGTGCATCCAACCCAAACGAAGCAACACTGGATTGATAACCAATAAAACAACGGCCAACAATGTAGCCAATACTGCCGATGGCCAAGTAATAATATACCAAAGTCTGTATTGCATAAGTCTGTATTGTTCGACTAATATTTTGCGTTCAATCAGGGGTTTGTCCAGTGCCTCAACCTGATACACAAACAATCGGACAATATAAAACAACCCTGCAAACCAAGTAATTACAAATATCAAATGCAATGCCTTTATATAATTATAGTATTCCATTATCTATTATCTATTCAAAAATATTTTTAGTTTTGAAACCAAATCCCATATCACCACTCCTACACTTACCGAAATATTCAATGAATGTTTGGTTCCCAATTGTGGTATCTCTATATAACCTTTTGATAGCTTTATTGCTTTTTCGGAAACGCCCTTTACCTCATTGCCGAATATCAGGGCATATCGCTGATTCTGAATCACTTCAAAATCATTCAACATCGTAGCTCCTTGTACCTGTTCTACGCTCCAAATTTGGATTCCTTGAGCTGTTAAATCTTCCAAAAGCGTTTGAATATCCTCAACATATTCCCAATCTACAGTTTCGGTTGCCCCCAAAGCTGTTTTGTGAAT
This sequence comes from Bacteroidota bacterium, assembly GCA_030528745.1. GTDB lineage: Bacteria > Bacteroidota > Bacteroidia > Flavobacteriales > Flavobacteriaceae > Flavobacterium. The sequence goes on along the minus strand of JAUMYH010000008.1, from coordinate 49,905 downwards.
CTCTTTATTGGGAGGTGTTGCTGTAATACCGCACAGATATATTTTTTCTATCAAAAAAGCATCAGCCGTGCGGAACACCGAACCTATATTGTTTAGACTACGAATATCATCTAACACGATTATCAACGGAACTTTAACCGAGTCTTTAAATTCTTGAATATTTTTTCGTCCTAGCTCGTTATTAAGTATTTTCCTAGACATAATCTAAATTATAATTTCAAGTCATCAATATCTTTCCAGTGTACCTTTTGCATTATTGTTCCTTTGTTGAGTATAACAAGGCTTGGATTAGCTCGTTCGATAGTTTTTAACACGATTTTATCTGTTTGAAAAAATGTAATATTTACTCCGTATTTAGCTAATATTGGGCTGATTACATCATCAGAATTTGATGCCAGTCCTATAATTTTATAGTTTAATTCTTTCGCCTTTGGTATCAGTTCGGCTACTTGTTCAAGTCCTTCTGAATCAGCCTTTTCGATATCGTAAGTAATTACCAAAATAATTTTTTCTTCTCCTAGCACCACATCGGTATAGTCTTCATTGTCTTTTTCGACCATAAATCCTTGAATAGCAGGAGTAAAACCTTCTTTTATCAATCTTTCGTTTCGTTCCAAAAACTTAGCTCCCTCTGGTATTTGATCCAACTGGTTCATATCAAAGGTTTTAGGTTTTCCATCTACTTCGTATACAAAATTGATTTCATATTCGCTTTTAGGAGCATCTTCTGGTATTTCCATTGCCTTGGCTATATTTACTCCTTTTTTGTATGGTCTAAAATCTTTCAGAGGAAGATGATTCAGCACCCAATACCCCATAAAAACACACAAAAATAAACTGACCGCAACAACGATAACACTTATTTTAGGATTTGAAAATATTGATTTAATATATTTTTTACCAGCAAATAACAGTATTATCAATACGAGCAATAGCACATCTTTACCAAAACTCTGCCACGGAGTAAGTTTGAGTACATCTCCAAAGCAGCCACAATCTGTAACCTTGTTAAAATAAGCCGAATAGAAAGTTAGAAACGTAAAAAACAAAATCATTAGAAGTAATAACCATAAGGTTTGTTTTACCCTATAACCCACCAAAAGCATCACGCCCAAAACCACCTCCACTATCACAACAAACAGGGCAATACTTAAGGCTAAAGGCTCTAAAGATGGTAAATTCAGCACTGATTCCGAAAAATATTCTTCTAATTTGTAGGAAAAACCCACAGGGTCATTCAATTTGATAAGCCCTGATATAATAAACAAAACTCCTACAAATACACGTACAATTTGGATAATAAAATTCATAATAATTTATTATTTTTTCAGACTCCAAAGATAATAATAATATCACGGATTAAAAAATAGATTTATGATGTCAAAATCATTTTTTTTACTAATTTAGCGGTTCGATAAAACAGCAGTGATTTATGATATTGATAGTAGAAAGTGGTTCTAGCAAATCTGACATTATTGGATTGAATACTGATGGCTCGGTTGCAATCCGATTTCAAACCCTAGGGCTTAATCCCGAAATACTATCTAACGATACGATTGTGAAAATAATTCAAGAACTAAAAATTTCGCAATCCGTTTCTGATTCGACAAGCCATATCTACTTCTACGGTGCAGGGTGTGGTACGCCTAAGGCTAAAGAACAACTTAGCGTGGCTATTGCCTCTTTGTTTAAGTATGCAACTATTGCCGTTTACGAAGATACTTATGCCGCTTGTTTTGCTTGTAACCCCTCTTTATCCGAGAGCATTATATGTATATTAGGTACGGGGTCTAATTGCAGCTACTTTGACGGAAAACAACTCGTCCAGAAAATAACCTCATTGGGCTATATGATTATGGACGATGCAGGTGGAGTCAGCTTTGGGCGAAAGCTCCTTAGAGCCTACTATTTTAATCAATTGCCTCTTGAACTTAAAAATATCATCGACAAAACGCACGACCTCGATGCGGATACGATTAAAAACAATCTTTATAAAAAACCTAGTCCAAATGCTTATTTGGCATCGTTTACACGATTTATAATCAATCACAAATCGCACCCATTTATAAAACAACTTATCGAAAACGAATTTCAAGAATTTATTGATAATCAAATCAAACAATTTGACAATCATGCTCAAGTATCAGTTCATTTTGTTGGTTCTGTAGCCTATTTTTTACAAGAAGAACTCAAAAATGTAGCCTCACGAAACAATATACAGATTGGAAATATTATCCAAAAACCAATAGAAAAATTAATCGAATTTCATCAAAAACAAATACAACATTAATATTATGAACTATTTTTCATCAGATTTTAAATTAGGTATACTAGGCGGAGGACAACTCGGCAAAATGATGCTTTACGACACTCGCAAATTTGACATCCAAACCTATGTGCTAGACCCTAGCTCTGAGGCACCTTCAAAAATAGCCTGTAATCATTTCATCGAAGGCGATTTAATGGATTTTGATGCCGTATACCAATTTGGAAAACAAGTAGATATACTCACTTTTGAAATAGAATTAGTCAATTTAGAGGCTTTAGAAAAATTAGAACAAGAAGGCAAAAAAGTATATCCTTCGGCAAAAACCCTCAGAATCATTCAAAACAAAGGAAGACAAAAAATGTTTTATAAAAAACATGACATTCCGACTTCTGATTTTGAAATATTCGGTTCGCTTACCGATTTACAAAAAGCCATTGCAGAAGGCTCGGTAAAAATGCCTTTTGTATGGAAAGCAACAGAATTTGGATACGATGGTAATGGCGTAAAAATAGTTCGTTCCGTATCAGACCTTGACCAACTGCCTCAAGGCGAATGCTTGGCAGAAGAACTTATTGATTTCCAAAACGAATTAGCTGTAATTGTAGCTCGAAATCCTTCTGGCGAAATCAAAACCTATCCTGTGGTGGAAATGGAATTTCACCCTGAAGCAAACCAAGTGGAGTACGTCATTTGTCCTGCTCGTATCGACGATTCTATTTCTAAAAAAGCCAGAGAAATAGCTCTTAAAGTATCTGAAAAATTTGAACACGTAGGTCTTTTGGCCGTAGAAATGTTCCTAACCAACGACAACCAAATTCTAGTAAACGAAGTTGCTCCACGCCCTCACAATTCAGGACATTACAGCATTGAAGGCAGTTATACTTCGCAATTTGAACAACATCTCAGAGCAATTCTAAATTTGCCTTTAGGAAATACCGACAGCAAAACAGCCGCCGTGATGGTGAATTTGGTAGGTGCAGAAGGATATGCTGGAGCGGTAGTATACAAGAACATTTCCGAAATTCTGAGCCTTGATGGTGTTATCCCTCATATTTACGGAAAAAAACAAACCCGTCCGTTCCGCAAAATGGGACACGTAACCATAACCAATGCCGACATTAATAAAGCCAGAGAAATAGCCCAAAAAGTCAAAAACACAATTGAAGTTATCAGTCTGTAATGAATGTATTGAGTAAGATAAAATCGTTTTCGTTCCGAACTCGGATATTCTTATCCATGATATTGCTTACACTTATAGCCTCTGCTTTAATTGTAATTATGACCATATATCAATTCCGAGAACAATCATTATCTTACCATCAGGAGCGTCTCTTGCACAAAGAAACCGCCATACACGAGCATATCGACTATGTACTCCGAACCACCACCTATCCGCTCTCTACCGAAAATCTTTCAATCATTTTCAGAGATCGGATTCACGAACTCGCTACCATACATAATCTGGAGATTGTACTTTACGATTTGCACGGTAACTTTATTCGCACCTCAAAAGGACAATTTACCATTGATACCATCAGTAACAACATTGATCCTTTTATTATCAAGGCTCTTGAAAACTCACATAACAAACGTTATACCGAGATAAAGAACGTGGACAACATCAAACATCTTTCTTCATATTCTTATATCAAGGATTTAAAATTCAAACCTTTGGGCATTGTGTGTTTGCCTTATATCGAAGATGATAATTTTTACGAAAAAGAACTTTACAATTTCCTGTTGAAATTGCTCAAAGTATATGGTGTTATGCTGATTATAGCAATCATTTTGGCTTATTTTTTATCCAACTACATCACCAAAACGCTATACACCGTATCTCGTAAGATTATGAAGACGAACTTACATCAGAAAAACGAAAAAATTAGAGTCAAAAAGGCTAGTAAAGAAATCATGTATGTTATAGATGCTTATAACCTTATGGTCGAAAAACTCGAAGAGAGTGCCGTACAACTGGCTCAAAGCCAACGTGAAGAAGCCTGGCGTGAGATGGCAAAACAGGTGGCACATGAAATCAAAAATCCACTTACTCCGATGCGACTTACCGTGCAGAATTTTGCTCGAAAATTCGACCCAGATGCTCCTAACATTCGCCAAAAACTCAACGATTATTCCGAAACACTCATTCAGCAAATTGATACTATGAGTGCCGTAGCTTCGGCTTTCTCGAACTTTGCCTCCATGCCCGCTCAACAAAACGAATCACTCAACATTGTGAGTGCTGTTGAACTTTCTTTAGAGATATTCAACAAAAACTACATCACTTTCCATTGCTCTGAAAAAGAAATTATCTTGATGATGGACAGAACCCAACTTATCCGAATCATCACCAATTTGGTCAAAAATGCCATTCAGGCCACTGAAGACCACACCGATAATCCGTTGATTTCAGTTGGTATAAAACGCCTAAACAACGTTGTTCTGATAACGGTGCAAGACAATGGCAAAGGCATCGTTGAGGGCGATAGAAGTCGAATATTCGAGCCAAAATTCACCACCAAAACCAGTGGTATGGGACTAGGATTGGGCATTATCAAAAATATCATCGAAAGCTACAACGGCAAAATTTGGTTTGAAACTCAAGTCGAAAAAGGTACTACATTCTATGTAGAATTACCCATTGTTCAATAATTACTCAAACAACAATTTTATATTTTCGTACGAATTTTCGAGCAATACCTTCGCTTCCTGTTTATCAACCCAAACTGCTTTTTCTATCTTTTCATCTAACTGCGGATTTAACGCCCCATCATACTCCGAATACATTTTGTACCAATGAGTTATTTTGAGTTTAAACTTCCCTCCTCTCTTAAAAATATGATATGTTTTTTCTACTTTTTTTAAAATATACAAATCCTGAACACCTGTTTCTTCCATTACCTCCCTAATAGCCGCCTCTTCTTTAAGTTCTCCTTTTTCTATCCCTCCTTTGGGCAAATCCCATTTTTGGTTGCGATAAATAAACAAAATTTGCCCTTGAGTGTTATGAACCAATCCTCCTGCGGCTCTCTCTACTGGAATTTTTTCTTTCAGAGTCCTTAAAATCTCCTTTTTATTAGCATGATATAAAAAAGCCCCTTCAATTTTACCATCGTATAAATCACTTATAACAGACTCTAAATCAACGGTCTGAAGCAAATAATGCTGAAAATTGGTTTCTTTCTGTATTTTATTTATTAAAAATAAAGGTCTATTGTTCACAAAAACTTTATACATTTGTACTATGATATTTAATAAACTTACCGCCGAAAAGACAGCAGAATTGTTATTGCAAATAAACGCAATAAAATTAAATTCTCAAACACCTTTTGTATGGGCTTCTGGATGGAAGTCGCCCATATATTGTGACAACCGTATAATCCTCTCATTTCCAGAGGTTAGAAATTACATCTGTGATGAATTTATTAAAAACATTAACAAAAATTTTAATAAACCAGATGTAATTGCAGGAGTAGCCACGGGAGCTATAGGTATAGCAATGCTCGTAGCCGACCGTTTAGGATTGCCTTTCGTATATGTAAGACCAGAACCCAAAAAACACGGACGAAAAAATCAAATTGAAGGATTACTCAATTCGGGTAATAAGGTTTTGGTTGTAGAAGATTTGATTTCTACAGGCAAAAGTAGCCTTCAGGCAGTAGATGCCCTACGTAATTCCGATGTAGAAGTTATCGGTATGACAGCCATATTTAGCTATGGTTTTGAGGTTGCCGAAAAAAACTTTACTCAAAACAAGGTGCAATTGTATACTTTGAGCAATTATGAAAATCTACTCCAAACAGCTATGCAAAAAGAAGTTATCAAAAGTACTGATTTGGAGTTGCTTAACCAATGGCGAACCAACCCTGAGGAATGGGACGTAAAATAGCATTTTCATTTTAACAAAAAATATAATTATGAATATAGAAAGTTCCAAAATAAATATAGACAAAAACGCACAAGAATTGTTCGATTTGTTATCAGACGTAAAGAATTTTGAAAAATTGATGCCTGAAAACATTTCAAAATTTGAAGTTCTTTCGGGAAATTCTTTTGTATTTGCCCTAAAAGGAATGCCTGAAATAAAACTCAGCACCAAAGAGGTTGTAGCTCCAAACAAAGTTGTACTGGGTGCTACCTCCGATAAAATTCCTTTTACGCTTACAACCAATATCAATCAAATAGAAGAAGGCAAATCTGCTGTACATCTTTTGTTTGAAGGAACATTCAATCCGATGATGGCAATGATGATAAAAGCTCCTATAACCAAATTTATTGAAACATTAGCAAATAATTTAAAAAATCTATAATCTTAAAAATATTACACAATGAAATACGATATTATTATCTTGGGTAGTGGACCTGGAGGATATGTAACAGGAATCCGTGCCTCACAACTTGGATTTAAAGTAGCTATAATCGAAAAAGAAAACCTCGGAGGAATTTGCCTCAATTGGGGGTGTATTCCTACCAAAGCCCTTTTAAAATCGGCTCAAGTTTTTGACTATTTAAAACACGCTCAGGATTACGGACTTACAATAAATGGTTCTGTAGATAAAGATTTTAATGCTGTTATCAAACGCTCTAGAGATGTAGCGGAGGGCATGAGCAAGGGAGTGCAATTCTTGATGAAAAAAAATAAAATCGACATTATAAACGGTTTTGGAAAAGTAAAACCAGGCAAAAAAGTTGAAGTAAAAGACCACGAAGGTAAAATCACAGAATATACTGCCGAGCATATCATTATCGCAACAGGGGCACGTTCTCGCGAATTGCCTAATTTACCTCAAGACGGCAAAAAAATAATCGGATACCGTCAGGCTATGACATTGGCTGAACAACCTAAAAAAATGATTGTAGTGGGTTCAGGAGCCATCGGTGTTGAATTTGCTCACTTTTATAACGCAATGGGAACTGAGGTTACAATAGTAGAATTTATGCCTAATATCGTTCCTGTAGAAGATGAAGATATTTCTAAACAATTCGAACGCTCTATCAAAAAGACAGGTATTAATGTAATGACCAATTCTTCGGTAGAACGCGTAGATACTTCGGGCAACGGAGTTAAAGCCTATGTAAAAACAAGCAAAGGCGAAGAAATACTTGAGGCCGACATCTTACTTTCGGCAGTTGGAATCAAATCAAATATCGAAAATATTGGTTTGGAAGAAGTTGGAATCAAAACAGACAAAGACAAAATATTGGTAGATGCGTATTATCAAACCAATGTAGCTGGATATTATGCCATTGGTGATGTAGTGCCAGGGCAAGCTTTGGCACACGTGGCTTCTGCCGAAGGAATCTTGTGTGTGGAAAAAATTGCAGGACTACATGTTGAACCGTTAGACTACGGCAATATACCAGGTTGTACTTATGCCACTCCAGAAATTGCATCAGTAGGTTTGACCGAGAAAAAAGCTAAAGAAGCAGGATATGATATTAAAGTTGGTAAGTTCCCTTTCTCTGCTTCAGGAAAAGCCAAAGCAGCTGGTACGCCTGATGGTTTTGTAAAGGTAATCTTCGATGCTAAATATGGCGAGTGGTTAGGATGCCACATGATTGGAGCTGGAGTTACGGATATGATAGCTGAGGCTGTCGTGGCTCGTAAATTAGAAACTACAGGACACGAAATTCTGAAAGCCGTTCACCCACACCCTACTATGAGTGAGGCTGTAATGGAAGCGGTAGCAGACGCTTATGGCGAAGTGATTCACTTATAAAAATTAGGGCTGTCTGGTAATCAGATAGCCCTTTGTTTTTATACTATATTGCTTTTAGAACGTAACAAATTTCTTTTCATTTAATATTGTCCTGTAGACAACAACACCAAGGTACACGCCTCTTCATAGGCTATGCCATTTTCATCTAATATTTTGTAAAATGCCGAATTTTCGGTTCCTGGATTGAATATCACCCTTTTAGGCTTTATTCCCAAGATGTATCCATAATAATCCTCTTGTCGTTTGGCATTCAAATACAAAGTTATGGTATCAATATTTTCAAATTGTACTTTCTCGGTTACAATATCTACATCTAATACTTTTCCGCCTCTGTTTCCAATTGCTAAAACCTCATAATTATGCTCTCGGAGCATCACTATAGCCTTATTTGAATAACGCTCTGGATTCTCTGATGCTCCTATTACTAAAGTCTTTTTCATAAATAATATTTTTTATTATCAATCAAATGTTGTTCCAATGTAGTAAAATCCATATTTATCAGTTGCCTTACCAAAGTGTTGTCATACTGATATTTTGTATGTGCCGAATTGTGCATTGATTTGGTAAAAATTCTTTTTTTAAAAGTAATTGCCGTAATCAAAGCATCTAATTTGTAGAATATGTGTGTTATTGTTTTTGACAGATAAATTGTTGGGGGTCTTCTATCAAATACTTTAGCAATCGTTTCTAGCAATTCTTCTAAAGGTAAGTTTTGCCCTACCAAAATAAATTTTTTCCCTGAAATATCACCATTTACAAGTTGATACAACGCACGACAGACATCTTCCACCATCACCACACCTACATTGCCTTTGGTACAGAATTTAAAATTGTTAAGCATTTTATTTACAAAAACGCCTCCTCCTGAATTTTTAAATCCTGCTCCAAAAATCACTCCTGGATTTACAATTACTATATCTAATCCTTCTTGATAAGCTCTGAACACCTCCATCTCACCCATGTACTTACTGAGGGCATAATCCGAATGTAACTCATTAAAATTCCATTCTGTATTTTCATCAATACTATTTTGTCCCTTCAGAGGTGTTCCTAGTGCCGCAATAGAACTCACATAAGCAAACTTCTTGACCCCATAAGCCATAGCCAAATTTACCATATTGGCTGTACCCTCAACATTGGTTTTATAAAATGCTTGGTCTGACAAACTCAAATCTACCATTGCCGCACAATGATAAACATAATCCACATCTTTAAAACAAATCTCTAAACTCGATACATCACAGATGTCGGCTTTGAACCATTCAATTTTATCAAAAAGTTCTGAGCAATGATACAAATCGAACAATGATTTTGTTTTATCGATATTTGCCTCATTCCGATATATAGCTCGTACAGGTTGATTGTTTTTTAATAAATATAAAATCAAATGCGAACCAACCAACCCTGTGCCTCCTGTTACCAAATTCATTTTATAGTTGCGAAATTGATTGACTAATTACCTCCTGAATTCTTGAACGAATATTTTCTCTTGACAGCCTGTTTGGAGCGTTAGAATCTGGAAAAGTTCTATTTGACAAAAACACAAATATTGTTTCAGTATGAGGGTCAGCCCAACTCATCGTTCCTGTGAACCCCGTATGTCCGAAGCTATCCATCGACACACAGGTACAAGTATTTCCTTTGGTATCGCCTGTAGGCTTGTCAAAACCTAATCCTCGTCTATTGTCCCTACGGTTGTAGTACAACTTATTAAAAACATCAAAAGTATCACTCGAAAAATATTGCTTTTGGGCGTAAGTACCCTTTTGCAAATAAAGTTGCATCATTTTGGCTATGTCAAGTGAATTTGAAAATAATCCTGCTTGTCCTGCCACACCTCCTTGCATAGCTGCCGCCATATCATGTACATATCCGTGAATACGTTGATAACGAAAATACGTATCTTGTTCGGTAGGAACAAGTTCCTCCAACGAATATTTTTTGAGCGGATTGTAAGTTGTACGATTCATTCCCAATGACTTATAGAAATGTTCGTCTACCAATTCATCTAATTTCTTGCCTGTATTTTTCTCTAAATATTCTTTGAGTAAAATAAACGAAAAATCCGAATATTTATAACCTTTTTTATTGAGTTTACTTTCGGCTATTTCCTTCAAAATCACATCTGTATACCCTTTTTTTATATACATATTATCGGCTACCTTATCTGGAAATTCTTCACTATATACTGTACTGTAAAACACCGAACTCGGTTTTTTAGAGGCACTATCCAAAGTAGCCTTATAAAACGGTTTCCATGCTATAAATCCAGAATTGTGCGTAAGGAGTTCTTGTAGTGAAATATCTTTTTTATCTGTATCAGAAAAATACGGCAACAATTCGGATAATTTTGTCGTTATGTTAATATTTCCTTGATCCACTTTTTGGATAATCAATGGCAGTGTAGCAGCTATTTTGGTTAAAGAAGCTACATCGTACAAATCCGAATTTTTTACCTTCAACTGATTTTCATAAGTATGATAGCCGAACGATTTATGATATACCACCTTTCCTTTTCTTGCCACAAGTACCTGCATACCTGGTGCTATCTTTTGGGCTATAGCATCTTGAGCTATTGAATCTATATTATTGAGAATTTTGGAATCCATACCCACATTTTCAGGCAAATCAAACCCCAATCGTCCTATTTGAGCAAGTTCTACACCACAATTTATTGGAAAATAAGCATTTACGAACACAGGTAGTTTTCCTTTAGCTCCTGTGCTACCAAAAATTACTTGGGCAGCTATTTCCTGAGCTACATTACTATTTTGATACGCCAATACAACTGCTTTAGACTTGTGTAAATTAGTAATTTTACTCAAAGCGTAAGGTCGAGTGAACGCCACAAATATCACCTGTTTTTTATTTACCAACTCATCTATGATTTGTAATTCTTTAGCTGTAAGCGTATGGCTTTTCCAAGGATTGACATCTGATTTATGATTGCCTATAATTATCAGGTCGAAATTTTGAATTTTTTTTAATAAATTACTCACATTGGCATTAAACACCTCTATATCCGTGAATTTATTAATTGTTTCGACAAAACTGGTATTACTATCGTCTCCTACTTTGATATAAGCTATCTTATGTTTGTCCAAATCCTTAATTGGAAGTACATTATCATCGTTTTTTAACACCGTCATAGCTTGTTTCATCAACTGATAATACAAGGCTCTGTCATCGTCATTGTTCAAATCTGCAACCAAATTGTCCGTTTCAATCGGTTTGTATTTATCTAATTTGGCTTTATGCTTATAGTAAAGAATTTTCTTGACTGATGTTTCAAGCTGTTCCTCTTTAAGCGTACCATTATTGAAAGCCTCCTTTATTTTTTGAACAGCAAGAGGTACATTTTCTGAAAACAACAGTACGTCATTTCCTGCCAATAAAGCAGCCACCTCAAGTTCGCCTGGTTTTTTAAAATTACTCACTCCTTTCATGTTGAGTGCATCTGTAAATACCAAGCCTTTGAATCCAAGCTCTTTTTGTAATAAATCTGTAACTATAGGATTAGATATTGACGATGGAACACCGCTATTTTGTTCCAATTCAGGAATATTCAGATGAGCTACCATTACACTTGCCAATCCTTCTTGGATTAACTCCTGATAAGGATAAAGTTCTACTTTCTTAATCCTATCCATCGAATGATTTACAGTTGGCAAGGTATGATGTGAGTCCTTGTCTGTATCGCCATGACCAGGAAAATGTTTGGCTGTTGCCAGTACATTGGCACTTTGAATGCCTTTCATTAACGCTACAGCACGTTCTGCCACCTTTTTAGGGTCTTCACCAAAAGACCTACTACCTATGATGGGATTTTGCGGATTGGTATTGACATCGACCACTGGAGAAAAATTAAAATGAATCCCCATTCTGTTACATTGCCGCCCCATATTTTGCCCCATTTTCTCGATAAGTTGCAAATCTTGCACCGCTCCTAAGGTCATATTATACGGAAAGGCAAAGGTAGAATCTAATCGCATTGACAATCCCCATTCGGCATCAATACCTATAAACAAAGGAATTTTCGATTTGGCTTGAAATCTGTTGGTCAATTTAGCTTGTCTGACTGGCCCTCCTTGAAAAAATATCAGCCCTCCTATTTTGAATTTTTCTATCAAATAATCCATAGCTTCTGCATGTTTTTCATCTTTATTGGAATAAGCAGCCACCATAAATAACTGTCCTATTTTTTCATCAAGAGTCATTTCTTTATAAACACTATCCACCCATTGATTTTTTTCGTAAAAATCAAACTTCTCGGAAAATGTATTATTGGCAACTATCGATGTATCGGACAAAACAGCATCATTCTGTTCGAATTTGTCGATGTTATTAATTGAAGTCCAACCAAAAATTCCTCCCAATATTAAAACCAAACTTACTATCAAACGCATTAGGCAATATTTTTTTGTAATCTTCCCAAAAATGATACCAACATCATCATTATATTTTTAAAAAAATCGCGTATGCCAACTTTCTTTTGCTGGTACTTCCCAATATCCTTCTAAATCTGCTTTGGTATCTACCAAGTTGTTAAACACTATGGTTTCAGCATTCACTGCTTTGGTTTTTACCATTTGTTTAAACTCTAACAAGGTTTTGTGAGCTATAAATTCGCCTGTTCTGAAGGTAACATTCATTTTGTCTAACAAATCTACGTTATACTTTTGTTCAAGCATTTGAATAAATCTTACAGAACTATCAATAGAACACCCCGACACTTGAGCGTACTGTTGGTCTACGGCTATAATAATAAACCTATCGTATTTGATTGTATATGAAGCTCTTAAAGCACTACCATGCACTGTCCACTGCTGAATAAAGTCAGACAATAGCACTTCTATTTCGTTGATTTCTACAGGAGAAAATTTCCTATTGGCCTGATAAATCCAAATTCTTGAATTATCGGGCAACTGGTCAAATTTTACAAACATAAAACTTATTTTTCAACTATTTTTTTCACTACAAGCCCATTTTGACAACAATCATATCTCAAAATGGGCTTCTAATTTATCCAATATTCAATTCCTTCATACAAGATTTAATCATCTGATAGGTTCTTTCAATATCATTATCAAGCCCTATTGAAAATCTGATTAATCCATCGGTAAGCCCCATCTGTTGCTGTTCTTCAATCGGAATTTCTGACGAGGTTGAAGTACCTGGTGCCGAAAATAGCGTTTTATAGAATCCTAAACTTACTGCCAAATAACCTACATTTCGCTCCTGCATCAGTTCCATCAAGCTATTAGCCTTGTCCAACGAGCCTACATCAAGGGTAAACATTCCTCCGAAACCAAATTCTTTATTTAACATACCCTCAAAAATTTTATGACTTGGGTGTGTAGAAAGCCCAGGATATACCACCTTCATTCCATCTTCTGTAAATTTGGTTGCCAAATACGAAGCGTTATAGCTATGTTGCTTAATTCTGAGGTGTAATGTACGTAAATTTTTCAATATACTTGCCGCTCTAAAGCTATCCATAGTAGCCCCCAAAAGCATAGCAGCACCTGTATTTACATCTTTCAATTCATTTATAAATTGCTTGGTTCCACATATAACCCCTCCTACAGTATCACTACTTCCGTTAATGAATTTTGTAAGACTGTGTATCACCACATCAGCTCCCAAAAGTGCTGGTGTAATCGACAATACTGAAAAAGTATTATCTACCACTAACTTAATATTTTTCTTTTTCGCAATTTCGGCTATTTTTTTAATATCAGCCACCTCCAACAAAGGATTGCTCAACACCTCACAATAAATAATTTTTGTACGTTCTGTAATGGCAGCTTCTATCTTGTCTAAATCATTAAAATCGACAAAACTTGTTTGGATGTTTAATTTTGGGGCGAATTTTTTAAGGAAAGTATAAGTTCCTCCATAAATAGTTCTGCTTGATACGATATGATCACCCGCACCACAAAGTTGCATAATTACTGTCGTTATAGCTCCCATACCCGATGCTGTAACACATGCCGACTCGGTAGCTTCCATCTGAGCTAGGGCTTGAGCCAAATACAATCCGCTTGGATGTGAATGGCGTGAATACAAATAATACCCCTCTGTATTCCCCTCGAAAGTGTCAGACATCGATTTGGCTGACAAAAAAGTGTACGTAGACGAGTCTGATACTGAAGGGTTTACACCCCCAAACTCACCAAAATATTGTAAATCTTGAATTTTTTCGGCTGGATTAAACATAATTTTTATTTTTTAAAAGTTAATTATTTTTTTCTGTCTTTTTTTTCTTTTTCCAAAAATATTCTGCTACAAAATACAAGCACAACACAATCAAAAACCAACGCAAATACGACTTTGGTTCTCCATCGCCTCCCACGGTCGTGAATACTCTGTCCCAACGAATATTTCCTGTTTCGGCATCGCGGCTAAACCATATAAACACTGGTTTTCCTAACACGTGATCCTCTGGCACGAATCCCCACATTCTGCTATCTTCAGAATTATGACGATTATCACCCATCATCCAATAATAGTTTTGTTTAAAAGTATATTTTGGGGTTAGTTGATCATTTATATATATGTCATCGCCCACTACCTTAAGATCATTTTTCTCATATTCTTTGATAATCATTTTATAAAAAGGCAAATTATCGCGATTTAAGGTAATAGTGGCACCTTTTTGAGGAACATAAATCGGTCCAAAATTATCTACGCTCCAATCTTTAGTATGCGGAAATATACTTTTGTCTGCAGGAAAATTTACCCTATTTACATTTAAAACGTCTAAATTTTGAGTCAATGCTTCGGCTTGTTGCACCGTTATAAAAGCGTTAAATTGATTGGTATTCAACTCTATAGGAATCCTTTGCATGAGTTCTTGATTACGTACAGAGCCAAACGCCGTTACATAAAGTGAATCTCTACTCTGTTCGGTCAGATAAATTCCATTTTTGGGGTCGGCTATATGCAATTGAAATTTGTTGTCGTCCCATATCTGTTTTTTGATGCGATAGGTCAATGATGCAGGTTTAATTTCTGTTTGATTAAGCACCTTTTCAACAACTCCTTCTTTAACCACAACATTAGTCATATATTGAGGTTTTGCTCTGTCCGATAATTTTAACAGGTCTCCATTAATGTATAAGTCTCCATTTTTACCCACCAAAGTATCACCAGCTGTTGCTACACAACGCTTAACATAATTGGATTTTTTATCAACTGGTTTTCTGATACCTTGTGCTGTTTTGTCTCCAAAATAACGAATCGTATCGGTAGGCCAGTTAAACACCACTATATCATTCTTTTTTACAGTTGCAAAGCCTGGCAATCGCAAGTATGGAATTTGAGGTTTATTCAGATACGATTTGTATCGATTTACGTACTTTGGCAGCCCTTCGTACGAAGTAGGAATTACAAAAATACTGTCGTGCATCATAGGCATAGCTACAGCCGTATTAGGCACACGAGCCCCATAATGTACTTTGCTTACAAGCAAATAATCGCCCACCAAAAGCGTCTTTTCCAAAGAGCCTGTAGGGATCACAAAAGGCTGAATAAAATAAGTATGAATTACTGTAGCTACAATTACCCCAAATACTACCGAACTGATAAAGTCTGCTACAAAATTTTTAGGTTTTAGACTTCTGTTTTCTACATACTCCAACTTGTCTATCTCCTTATAATTCAGATAGTAAATATAGAATCCGAAAGTAAGTAATACCAACCAAGTATCTTTAGTGGTATTCTTGCCAAAACTGCGAATGGTTTCGACCCAAACCACAGGAAACATTAACAAATTGACCACTGGTATAAACAATAAGATTACATACCAACTAGGTCTGTTAATGATTTTCATCAACACTATAGCGTTATAAATTGGCACTAATGCTTCCCACGATTTTCTTCCTGCTTTTTCATAGAGCTTCCAAGTACCCAAATAATGAATAACCTGTATCACCATAAACAGTATAAACCAGCCTAAAAATGTCATAAAATATTTATTAAATTAATTCTGTAATATTGGTTTGCAATTTATAAAAAATGTTACAATCCCAAAACATCTTTCATCGTAAAAACGCCTTTTTTATTTACAATCCACTCCGAAGCAACCACTGCTCCAAGGGCAAACCCTTCTCTGGAATGGGCTACGTGTTTGATTTGTATTGAATCTATCTCAGAATCGTACCCTATTATATGTGTACCTGGTACAGTTCCTTCTCTTAAGGCATTTATTTTTAATGTATTGTTTTTATCTTGAGCCAACACCCACCCATCTATAGTTGTCTGTGCTACGATTTGTTCTGCCAATGTAATAGCCGTACCACTGGGAGCATCTATCTTTTGGGTATGATGTATTTCGGTTATACTTGGTTGATATTGTTGAAATTTATTCATCATCTGAGCCAAATATTCATTGAGTTTAAAAAATATATTTACCCCTAAGCTAAAGTTAGAACTATACACAAAGCCTCCGTCATTTTCCTTACATATTGTTACCGCCCTATCATAATCATCAAGCCACCCAGTAGTCCCTGACACTATTGGCACTTTGGCTTCTAATGCTTTTTTTATATTATCAAAAGCACTCGAAGGCAACGAAAAATCAATCGCTACGTCTACTTCATCAAAATTTCCTGTTGTGAAATCTCCAGACTGAACAAAAACAATTTGATGACCACGAGCCACAGCTATTTGTTCAATAGCCTTTCCCATTTTACCATAACCAAACAAACCTATTTTCATAATTATTCATTATGTAAAAACTTCTGTCTATCCAACAGGGTTTGTTCATCTTCTACGTAATTATCGTCTGGCACACAACAATCTACTGGACATACTGCCGCACATTGTGGCTCTTCGTGAAATCCTTTGCATTCTGTACATTTGCTCGGCACTATATAATAAAAATCATCTGACACAGGCGTTTGTGGAGCATCTGCATCTACGGTTTGTCCATTTGGTAAAGTTATTATTCCTGTTAATTTCGTACCATCTTTATACCGCCAATCATCTGCACCTTCATAAATTGCATTATTTGGACATTCGGGTTCACAAGCCCCACAATTAATACATTCATCAGTAATTATAATAGCCATTGTAATTTGAATTTGTGTTTGTTTTATTTATACTTTATTTTTGTACAAAATTACAAGCAAAAGCGAACATAACCAAATATAATGAGTACAGATAAAATAAAAAATGCGTTTATAGAGTTGGGCAAATTTTTAAGACAATTTTCCCAAGAGCAAGAACAAGACATTCTGCATAATCAAAAATTCTTACCAAAAGCATTAGATTTGATTGAAAATCACCAACATAGCAACAATTGGTTTACACCCCAACAAATACATTTTAACCTGAATCAATGGGGCAAACTCCTTCAAGCAGAACAACTTGACAAATGGCTATCGGGGTATTCTTTTTCGGACAAAACTCCAAAAACTATAGCGATTGTAATGGCAGGAAATATTCCGCTAGTGGGATTTCATGATTTTTTATGCGTGTTATTATCTGGAAATAAAGCCTTAGTAAAACTTTCCTCTAACGACAAATTGCTTCTACCCTTAATAGCTGAATATTTGATAGCTGTAGAGCCTTTGTTGGCTGATAGTATTATATTTTGCGATACTAAATTAGAACATTTTGATGCCGTAATTGCCACAGGAAGCAACAACACTGCACGTTATTTTGAATATTATTTTAATCAAAAACCTAACATTATACGTCAAAATCGCAATTCGGTAGCCATACTTACAGGAAATGAGACCTCAAAGGATCTGGAACTTTTATCTGACGATATTTTTACCTATTTTGGATTAGGATGCAGAAGTGTTTCTAAAATATTTGTCCCTAAAGAATATGATTTCACACTTTTTTTAGAGGTGATGAACAAATATCAAGAGCTCAAAAACAACCAAAAATACATGAACAACTACGATTATAACAAAGCTGTATTTTTGATGAGCAACTTCGTATTTTTAGATAACGGTTTTATGATACTCAAAGAAGATTTGAATTACAACTCGCCTATTTCGTGTGTATTCTACGAATATTATGATGATATCAATTCTATTTTAGAAAAAATTGGACTAGACCAAGAATTATTGCAATGTGTTGTTTACAAAAATGACGATACCAAATATACCAACTTTGGTCAAACACAAACCCCACAACTCTCGGACTATGCCGATAACATTGACACCATGAATTTCTGCTTATCAATCTAAAACAAAAAAGAAGCTGCCTTTTTCGGACAGCTTCTCCTCTTGATTGATTAGTACAAATCTTTATATTTGTTCGGATAAGCCTCCGAAATGATTTCATAAATTTTTTCATATACATCTTCAACCGAAGGTTTAGAAAAATAATCTCCATCAGTGCCATAAGCCGGCCTGTGAGATTTGGAAGTAAGCGTCTGTGGTTTGCTATCCAAATACCTATAGGCATCTTGCTCTTCTACTATCTGTTGTAATATATATGCCGAAGCACCACCTGGCACATCTTCATCTACAACAAGTAGGCGACTCGTTTTCTTGATACTTTCCAGTATATCGTGCTTCGTATCAAACGGTAACAACGACTGTACGTCTATAACCTCTACTTCAATTCCAACTTCTGCCAATTCTTGAGCGGCTTGTTCTACAATTCTTAGCGTTGAGCCATACGAAACCACCGTAATATCACTTCCTTCTCGTAGTACTTCGACTTCGCCTATTGTTGTTGTGAACTCACCTAAATTTTGAGGTATCTTTTCTTTTAAGCGATAACCATTCAAACATTCGATAACCAAAGCAGGTTCATCAGTTTGCAGTAACGCATTATAGAAACCAGCAGCCTTTGTCATATTACGAGGCACTAACACGTGGATTCCTCTTATAGCTCCTAATATCATTCCCATTGGAGAGCCTGAATGCCATACACCTTCCAAGCGGTGTCCTCGTGTACGAACAATCAAAGGTGCTTTCTGACGACCACATGTTCTGTACTGAAGTGTAGCCAAATCATCACTCATAATCTGGATAGCATAGAGTAAATAATCTAGATATTGAATTTCTGCAATAGGACGTAACCCCCTCATCGCCATACCTATACCCTGCCCCAAGATAGTAGCTTCTCGGATTCCAGCATCAGCCACCCTTAACTCGCCATATTTAAGCTGCAAACCTTCAAGTCCTTGATTAACATCGCCTATATTCCCTGAATCTTCTCCAAATATTAGCGTTTCTGGATATTTTGAAAAGATTTGGTCAAAATTATCTCTTATAATAATCCTTGCATCAACATGTTCGGCATCTTGTGCATACACTGGAGCTACATACTCCACGTTAGCTACCGATTTTGCAGACTCTGAAAACAAATGCGAACTGTATCTCGGTTGAATTTTTTCTTTATAGGCTTGAATCTCTTGAGCCATTTTTTTTCTAGATTCTACCTCGTCTATAAGCCTCAACGATTTTCGTGCGGTAGATAAAATATCCTTGCGTATTGGTTCTTTAATACGCTTCAAATCCTTGATTAAAGTAGTCAGCACACCTTGTTTATCAACTGACTCCAACAACTCTACCCAGTATCTTTGCTCTTCCTTAATTGGCTCTATATAATTGTTCCAAGCCGCTTTTTTACCTTCGAGTACAATATTTTTGGCTTCTTGATGTATTTGTTCAAGCTCTTCTTCTTTGGCAATATCACTTGCCAAAATCCAAAGTTTCATCTGTCTGATACAATCGTAATCGGCTTCCCATTGTAACCTCTCCGAACTTTTATAACGTTCGTGCGACCCTGAAGTAGAATGTCCTTGAGGTTGAGTAAGTTCTTGTACGTGAATCAAAATAGGAATATGCTCCTCACGAGCCTTTTGACTGGCTTTTTGATACACCGAAACCAACTCTGGATAATCCCAACCTTTCACTACATAAATTTCATACCCATTCGTATCGCCATTTTTTTGGAATCCTTTTAGTATCTCAGATATATTTTCTTTTGTGGTTTGGTATCTTGCGTGTACTGATATTCCATAATTATCGTCCCAAACGCTCATTATCATAGGTACCTGAAGCACTCCAGCAGCATTGATTGTCTCAAAAAACAAACCTTCAGAAGTACTGGCATTACCAATAGTACCCCAAGCCACTTCGTTACCATTAACTGAAAAATTCTCTTTGTTTGGAATTCCATTTACATGACGATAAATTTTCGAGGCTTGAGCCAAACCTAACAATCGTGGCATCTGACCTGCCGTTGGCGAAATATCTGAACTGGAATTTTTTTGTTCAATCAGTTTTTTCCAACTTCCGTCTTTATCCAAACTATGAGTAGCAAAATGCCCACCCATTTGTCGTCCTCCACTCATGGGTTCTTTTTCAATGTCAGTATGACCGTACAAACCTGCAAAAAACTGTTCTACAGAAAGTTGTCCTATAGCCATCATAAAGGTTTGATCACGATAATAACCCGAGCGAAAATCACCATTTTGGAACGCCTTAGCCATAGCCAACTGTGGCACTTCCTTACCATCTCCAAAAATACCAAATTTTGCCTTTCCTGTAAGCACTTCTCTACGCCCTAACAAACTGCACTCTCTACTAATCAGAGCCAATTTGTAGTCGTTAAGCACCTCTTTTTTAAAATCTTCTATCGTTAAAGTTTCTTTGTTATGTGAAATATTCATTTTTTATTATTTACATAGGTCTACAAATTTACATAATGATTCTCTAAATGACAAACAAATTTTAAACAAACCTAATCGCCTCTAGCAATCGTTCTAGTGCCATACCTCTAGACCCTTTAATTAAAATCGATTTTTCATTTATTATTTTATCTGAAAGATGTTCTTTAATTTGGTCAAAATTTTCAAAAAACATCATATTGCTACTTTCCTTTTTATGTTTGTAAAAATGATTTCCTACAAAATACACCAGAACATCGTCCTTTCTATCCAACATCTCTACTATACACTTATGCTCCTGATTACTTTCCGCTCCAAGTTCAAACATATCTCCGAGAAAAATCATTTTTGATTTGACATCTATCTGCAAAAAATTATCTATAGCCGCCTTCATACTACTCGGATTAGCATTGTAGGCATCTAACAAAACTTTGTTTGTTCCCTTTATAATTAATTGCGTCCTATTATTTTCTGGAATGTATCCCTCTATGGCTTCCTTAATCTGATTTGTACCAACTCCAAAATACCTTCCTATAGCTATCGCAGACAAAATATTAGGCACATTATACCAGCCTATCAGATGAGAAACGATTTGCATTCCTTCAAAATCTATAGTTATAAAAGGAGTGAGTTGTACCTTATCAACTACATAATCTGCCAAAGTATCCGACTCTGAAAATGTAAAAGCATTCAGTCCAAACGATTGTCTTAATTGCAACTGGTCATCTTTATTTACAAAAACCTGTATTTCAGCAGATTTATATTTTCTAAAATAATCATACAATTCACTTTTGCCCTCAATTACTCCTTCAAAACCTCCGAATCCTTCAAGATGTGCCTTCCCAAAATTGGTAATATATCCATAATTGGGTAAGGCAATATCACAAAGGATCTGAATTTCTTTTTTGTGATTAGCCCCCATTTCAATTACAGCAAATTCTTCGTCTGAAGTCAATGATAACAAAGTAAGCGGAACGCCTATGTGATTATTCAGATTTCCGACAGTAGCCTTTGTTTTGAACTTCTTGGCAAGCACCCTACTAATGAGTTCTTTGGTCGTTGTTTTGCCATTACTTCCCGTGAGAGCCAAAACAGGCAAACCTAATTGGACTCTGTGATATTGAGCTAATTTTTGTAAAAAAACAAGACAATCCTCAACCAATATCGTCCTTTCATCTACATAATAACCTTTATTATCAATCACCGCATAAGCTGCTCCTTGTTCTATAGCCTCCCTAGCAAATGTATTTCCGTCAAAATTCTGTCCTTTTATTGACACATACATCACCCCCGATTCTATTTTTCTAGAATCAATAACCACACCTTTCGATTGTCGAAATAATATATATATATCCTGTATTGTCATCATAATTACAAAAAACAAAAGCCCTTTTCAGGGCTTTTTGATATTTAATTCTATACAAACAAGTGAATTAACCTCTTGCTCTTTTCTTTGTTGATTTTGAACCTGCTCTAGACATAGCACATCTGAATCCTATATCGTCTGTAGCCATAAACTGCGGATAATATCTTCGTTGTGCAGGATCTAACCAATAAGCTCTATCTCTCCACGAACCTCCTTTGTACACTCTTGAGTTATTGTCTACAAGCGTAGTTCTTTTGTTTGAAGCGTCCCATTGTCTGTTCATTGAACCTACAGAATCAACAGACACATTATGTCTTGGAGAATTATACATTCTTTTAGCTCCCTCGCCTTCATCTTCCTCCGAAGTATTTGCATAAAAATCCTTCATTGACTGAGAGTCTCCATCTCTATAATCTCTTGTATCACTCTTATCAAAGTTATATCTCAAGTAAGTGTCATTCTCGTCAATTGGCACTCTTGACACCTGCCCAGGCAAAGATACAGCAACTACCTTTCCGTTCGGAAGTGTATCATATCTAATATCTTCTGGAGTTACGAACAATACTTTTCCATCTTCGCTTATCTCATTTTTCATATAAACGTTACCTCTATAGTAGTTAAAGTCGTTCATTTCGTAATCTACTATCGGACGATACACATCAAGCACCCATTCATTTACGTTACCTGCCATATCGTACAATCCAAAGGCATTTGGCGGATAACTAGCAACAGGAGCAGTAATATCTGCATTATCTGTAGACCAACCTGCTGGCCCACCATAATCTCCAACACCTTGCTTAAAGTTTGCCAACTGATCTCCTTTAGTTTTTCTCTTACCCGAACGTGTATATTGACCACTCCAAGGATATTTCTTTTTCCCTCTATATAGGTTAAATTCTCTATTTTCGTTAAGAGCCATAGCAGCATATTCCCACTCTGCCTCTGTTGGCAATCTGAACTCCGAAATAATAAGTCCTGATGACATCGAAGCATACACGTTAGACGAATCTTGTCGTCTGTGCGGAGCTTTTAACACGATATTTTCATCTCCACCAAACACCGTACTTGGCGAAATCACGTAAGCATCTCTACTAAAGTAATTTCCTGCATTAAGCTCCTTGGATTTGGCATCTTTTGAAAGCATTCTATTCTGCTCCAATATATTCATCTGTGTAAAATCGGTTCTCCATTTACAAAATTCATTAGCCTGAATCCAATTCACACCCACCACAGGATACTCTCCATAGGCAGGATGCCACAAATAATCTGTTACCATCGACTCATTATACCCCAAACGATCTCTCCAAACCAATGTATCTGGCAAAGCACCATTATAGATATTTTTATAATTTTCTTCTGTAGGAGGAAACACCTTTTTGATATAATACAGATATTCTGCATACATCACGTTGGTAACCTCAGTTTCGTCCATAAAAAACGACTGCACGTGTTGCTGATTTGGCGAATTATTCCAATCGTGCATTGGGTCGTCTTGTACTCTACCCATCGTAAAAGTTCCTCCTTCAATAGCCACCATCCCTATTGGTGTCTGCTGCTCTCTAAATTTTGAGTTATAGTAAAATCGTCCTTCTTGACCATCCATTCTCCAACCCGTAGCTTTAGATATTCCTCCTGAACGCCCCCCTCCTTTACTACAACTAGTAAGCCCTACCGAAACTCCTGCAAGTAGAAGTAAATTGAAAATTAGAATTTTGTTAGTTTTCATATTTTATAAAATACTGAATTAGCGATGCAATATTAACACATTAAATATTAAATCACAACAATTTGTTTCACTTTTTTTATTGTCTCTATAATCACACTATATCAAACGCAAAGTTAAACGTTTTATTATATAAATAAATAAAAATCCGAAAAAATATTTGCTTTATAATAATTATTTTCGATATTCGTTGTTTTATTTAGATTATGAGACAGATATTATATTTATACCTTTTGGCAATTGGGCTTTTCAGTTATGCTCAAACAGAGACTATTATTATCAATTGGGAAAAAAACACGCGTACTTACTCTAACAGTTCCCAACTAAAAATCCCTTATTTTCAGGAAGATAAACTCCATTACAACCCCAGCACGGAACAGCTATTATTTGTATACACCAAACCTATTACAAAGGCTATTTCGTATTCAATTGAAAATATTGTATACGAAGATATAACGGAGGTTGCTCTTGGAGATTTAAATAAAAAAACAATTCTTGAACACATCAACAGCAAACAATTTGTAAACAATAGTAGGGGAGAACAATTTATAACCATCGAATTTTCCCCAATAATCAAACAAAACAACAGTTATAAAAGGGTAAAATCTTTTGAAATAATCCCAAAAAACACTCCTCTACACAGTCAAAAAAATCAATCAATCGCTACCATTCCTACAATATCAAATTCGGTATTAGCTCAAGGCGATTGGTATAAATTTTATGTAGAACATTCTGGAGTATACAAAATTACCAAAAATTTTATTCAAAGTTTGGGTATGAACCTAAGCGGCATTGACCCTCGTAAGATTAAAATTTACGGAAATGGGGGACGTATGCTTCCTCTTGTAAACAATCAAGAATATCCTTTTGACTTAACTGAAAATGCTATCATGTTAATCGGTCAGGAGGACAATTCGTTTGACGACAATGATTATATTTTGTTTTATGCTCAAGGAATTGATACTTATAACGATGAGAGCGACACACACATTAATTTATATAGTGATAAATCATACTATTATATCACCACCGAAGGAAGTCAGAACGGAAAACGCATCAGCCCTATTACAGAACCAACTGGAAACGCATCTGTAACTACTTCCGAATTTGATGATTATATTTATCACGAAAAAGATTTGACCAACTTTGCACACGTAGGCAGAAAATGGTTTGGCGAGACCTTTAACGTTCAGAATGAGTACAATTTTGACTTTAACATTCCTAATTTAGTCCATAATTCAGCTATAGAACTCATCGTCAAAACAGGATTAGAAACCAAACCTGCGGCATCTTTTACAGTGTATGCCAATGGAGCCAACCTCGGAAATATCAATTATTCGACTCTTGGGGCTCAGAGCGAAACTTTAGGACGTTTTGCATCTTTGTCTTCTCATTTCACTTCAGGCTCGGACAACGTTTCTGTCCGAATCAGATTTAACAACAATGGTATCCCAACGGCAAGAGGCTATCTTGATTATATCGCATTAAAAACCAAAAGATACCTCCGAGGCTACGGCAAACAATTCCATTTTAGCCTTGATGACAGTGCTAACAATTTGGGAATTATTGAATATCAGCTTTCTAACGCTGCAAACATCAATCAAATATGGGAGGTTACAGATATTTATAATGTAAGATACAAACAAAACAATGGACAACATAATTTTAGTTTGAAATCTAATATGGGTGAACTCAAAAAATTCATAGCCTTAGATATGAACGATTTGTACACGCCCTTAAAAGAAAATTATTCTAAAGTGAACAACCAAAACATCAAGGGAACAATATTCTACGATAATCAAGGTAATTTTGTCGATATTGATTATGTAATCGTAACACCCAACTATATGATTACACAGGCCGAGAAATTAGCTCATTTTCATCGTACAAATTCAAATCTTTCTGTAAAAGTAATTCCTTTAGAACTTATATATGAAGAATTTAGCTCTGGCAAACAAGATATTGGAGCTATCCGAAACCTAATGCGATACATCTACCACAACGCATCAAGTGCCGACAAAAGAATCAAATATCTAAACTTGTTTGGCGATGCTTCTTATGATTTTAAAGACCGTATACCTAACAATACCAATATTGTGCCTATTTTCCAACTCTACGATCACTTTGCCACATCAGTAGGACTTTGGACGTACTGTTCTGACGACTATTTTGCTTGTATGGACGACACCGAAGGAAATATCAACAGCTCGAGCTATGACAAAGCAGATTTTGCCGTAGGGCGTATTTTGGCAAGTTCACCAGAACAGGCCGAGCAAATGGTACAAAAAATCATTAATTATCACGATTTAAAATCGTATGATTCTTGGAGAAATAACCTCACACTAATAGCTGACGATGTAGATGTCTACTCTGACCACACCTTACAGCTAAAGCTCAACGAATTGGCCGATGCAATACAAACCAACAAACCAGCCTTCAATATCAACAAAATTTATTTAGATTCTTACGTACAAGAAACTGCATCGGGTGGAGCTCGTTATCCTCAAGTACGCACTGATATTATTAACGCTTTCGAAGCTGGTTCGTTGATATTCAATTACCTAGGTCATGGTGGTGAAGAAGGATTGGCTCACGAACGCATTTTTGAAAAATCAGACGCACAAAACCTTAATAATCAATTCAAATACCCAATATTTATTACCGTAACCTGTGAGTTTACAAAATTTGACAATCCGTTGCACCCCACCGCTGGCGAATACGTATATTGGAATCCAAAAGCTGGAGCGGTAGGCATGATTACCACCACGCGTACGGTAGGAATTGGTGTAGCTCAGAACTTCAACTTGATGTTAGGTCAATCCCTATTTTCGTACGGAATGTTCAGCAACACTCCCTATCCTACACTTGGAGAGGCTCTTCGATTAGCCAAAAACCAAATAACAAGCGGAACCAGAATGATAGCTTGTGTGGGCGATCCTGCCTTGGAAATAGCTATTCCAAAACCTAAAATCACCATAACCCACATCAACAACGTACCTATTGCTGATTTTACAGAGCCTATACAAGCCTTATCTCAAGTAAATCTGAAAGGAATCGTCTCTGATAACAACGACAATATGCTATCTGACTATAACGGACTCATTTCCATAGAAGTATTTGATAAAAACACCAATCGAAGTACTCTCGGAAATGATGGTGTTAGCCTGTCGGGCAATCTTATAACTATGGATTTTAACATCTTGGGCGAAACCATATTTAGAGGAAAAGCCACTGTAAACAACGGAAACTTTTCTATAGATTTTGTTGTTCCTCGCGACATCAAAATTCCTGTAGGTCATGGAAGAATCAGTTTGTATTCCAAAAAGAACAATGAAAAAGAAAACCAGATGGGATATTCCGAAAATATACTTTTTGGAGGAATCAACCAAAATGCCCCTCTTGATAATACGCCTCCTACTGTAAAACTTTATATGAATGACTCTAGCTTTATTTCAGGAGGCATTACCAACAATTCCCCTACCCTTTTGGCTATTTTGGAAGACGAAAATGGAATCAATACACTTGGAGGAATTGGGCATGATATTATCGCCATATTAGACAATGACACTATGAATCCTTTGATTCTCAACGACTACTACCAATCAGAGGTTGATACGTACAAAAAAGGAAAGGTTTCCTATCCGCTTCGTAACCTATCTCCTGGTATGCACACCCTTACATTCAAGGCTTGGGATGTTTACAACAATTTAATCACCTCCGAAATCCAATTTATGGTAGTTGGTAGTGAATCCATTGAACTTCGGAATGTACTCAACTATCCGAATCCCTTTACCACTTATACCGAATTTTGGTTTTCACACAACAAACCACTAGAACCGTTAGATGTTCAAATACAAGTATTTACCATTACAGGAAAAGTAGTATGGACTAAAAATCAAACCATTCTGACCGAAGGATTTTTGTCTAAAGATATTATTTGGAATGGTCAAGACAACTTTGGAAACAAATTAGCCAAAGGCGTTTATGTGTATAAACTAACCGTAAAATCAAATCTTTCTAACAAAAAAGCAGAAAAAATCGAAAAATTAGTTATTCTTTAAAAAGAGAATAGTATATTTGTAATTCTAATAATTTAAAAACATGAAAAAAATCGCTTTAATAACGCTTTGTTTATTATCTTTTAAAAGTGTTTTTGCACAATCGTATAATCGTGCCATAACCACCGCTGTTCCGTTTCTGATGATTACAGCCGATGCTCGTTCGGCAGGTATGGGTGATGTGGGTGTAGCCAGCTCTGCTGATGGCTTTTCACAACAACACAACCCTGCCAAATACGCCTTTGCTCAAGATAAACACGGAGTTTCGGTAAGCTACACGCCATATCTTACCGAAATTGTAAATGATATAAATCTTGGACAACTCAACTACTACAACAGATTAGACCAACGTAGTGCCTTAAGTGGTAGCCTCAGATATTTTGGTTTGGGAGAAATTATATTGACTCAAGGCCCTTATGATCCTGGTCGAAGAATCTCGCCTAGTGAGTTGGCTTTAGACCTTGCCTATTCACTCAAACTTAGCGATAGATTTGCTATGGCTGTAGCAGGTCGTTATATACGTTCTGGTCTCAAAATTCCAGATGCTACTGTAGATGCTTCGGCTGCAAATGGCTTTGCTGTAGATGTGGCTGGATATTATCAATCTGAAAGAAAAGCCTATGGCGAATTTGACGGTCGATGGAGAGCAGGATTCAACATTCAGAATATAGGTCCTAAGATTAGCTACAACAACGATGATTTTAATGGCAACTTCTTGCCTACAAACTTGCGTTTGGGAGGAGGCTTCGACTTTATTATGGATGAATACAGCACCATAGGTATTACACTCGAAACCACAAAATTATTAGTACCTACACCTCAAATCGAAGAGGGTATGACACGTGAAGAACTCGATGCCGCAATCGGTCAGTACAACAACACCTCGTGGGCTTCAGGTATATTCAGCTCTTTCGGTGATGCACCAGGCGGATTCAGTGAAGAGCTTAAAGAATTTACATTAGGAGGAGGAGCCGAATACACCTACAAGGATTCCTTTGCCTTACGTCTTGGATACTTCAGCGAACATCAAACCAAAGGTGCTAGACAATATTTTACTCTTGGGGCTGGTTTCAAATTTTCTTCTGTTAGTTTGAACGTATCTTACCTATTATCAACCTCTAAGGTTCAAAATCCATTAGAAAACACCCTACGTTTTTCACTAACATTTAATTTTGGAGATAAATACGAAGAAATCTAATGTACTTTTAAAATTTCAATATTTTTCTTAAAAATCCCTCTTAAATCACTCTTGAGGGATTTTTATTTCCAAAAAACACACCAAACACGCTAATATTTATTAAATTTGCTACCATAATCAAAAAATCAATTTATGGAGTATTCCTTCTATCAAATAAGTCCCGCTTTTGAATGGACAAACTCTCTTTCTAATGAAGAGATTCTGAATTTAACCCAAGATACTGCTTTCTCTAAAGAACAATTAGACCAAGGTAGAGATTATTGCTATTTTCTAAACAAATATTATCGCGTATTTAACCAAGGGAATCAGGACTATGCACTTATGGCCTACACCCTTAACGAACCTGAAACGCTAAAGAGTGCCTCGATTTATGATATTGCTCTCGAAGAAAACGAAACCTATTATATCCATCGAATCAATGTTATTAGAGGAGGTAAAATCATTGACAAAATTCCTGACATCAACATCAAAGTACTTGACAATGAAGACCAAAGTGGTGGCGGTGTACTCAGTAGATCTAAAAAAATCAATGTTACCATCAAAGACCTCCGCCTGAATGATATTCTAATTTTGGAAGATTCTAGAGGCAAAACATTCACCGAAAAGGAATTTATGCGTAGAGATTTTGTAAAACACATCTACTCTACCCCAAACAGATACTGGTCGTACGGAAAGTACCACTACAAATTTATTAACGACAGAGACCAAAACATTGCATTTAAGAAGTTTTTCTTTAGAGATGATATGGGGAATCTACTTCCTGAAGAATCTGGCATCTTACAAAAATCGGAAAGTCTTGAGCTTCAGTTTACCAATTACATCAACCCTGTTGATGCCGAACGAGAAATTTACCCTTTTGTAGACTTTGCTACCCAAAGCGATTGGAACACGCTTTCCAACTACATTTATCCGATGTACCAAGAAGCCTTCAATCAAGCTGATTTGGAAAACTTCGCTCCTGATTTGGTTGAAAAACTAAACACCTACAACACCTTAGAACAAAAAATACAATATGCCATCGAATTTGTACAAAACAATATTTACTATTTGTATAATGCCGATGAAATGAATGGACACAAACCGCAAGAACCTGCCATTACTTACGAATATAAACAGGGCGATTGCAAGGCTAAATCAGTGTTACTTTGTGTAATTTTAAAATATTTGGGCGTAGAATCGTATGTTTCTCTTGTAAACTACAATTCAGATTTTTACCTTAAATACTACCTTCCTTCACTACTATCATTTAACCACGTTATCGTAAAAATCGTATATGGTAACAACCAATACTTTGTAGATTGTACCGCACGGAACGAATTTGGAAGGCTCGAAAAACGCCATCGTCCAAACTTCTGTTACTATATGGATATTGCACCAAACCAAACGCTCAAAACCCAAACTCCATTCAAATATCCTGAATTTTGTATTGATGAAAAAATTACCCTTGAGGTAAATGGAAACGTAGGAAAACTCCAAATCACAACCACAGCACGTTATTCTAGAGCCAACAACCTGCGTAATCATTTCAAAAACTCACAAAAAAGAGAAATTATTGACGGTTGGAACAATGCCTTGTTTAACAATCTTAATTATTCCAACGACCGAAAAGATGCCGATCCAAGAACAGTATTCAAAAACGCTGAAATTCAGATTCTGAATGACGACAAAACAGAAAATGAAATTACGGTACAATACCAAGCTGAAATAGAAAACCCATATTTTGTAGACCCTAAAAACAAGCGTTTCTTGATGTATTTTGACTATTATACAGTTAAAAACAATATCCGTCAATTCCAACATCGCGACGCTAGTTTTTGGCATGGCTATGATAGCGAACGCTATGATATTGTTCTATCTACCGACCTACGAATAGACACCAAAGAGAAATATACCATTCAGGAATGTGATATAAAAAACGATTACTTTACACACAAAACCAAAAAGACCATTACCAAAAATTCAGGACGTGTAATTGTTGAATATGACCTCCTTACCTATACCGAGATTCCATTAGACAAAATTGAAGCTATCAAAGAGGCGTATAACCAAGTAGCTGATAGTAATTTTGGAATAGGCATTGATATTATTGAAAAAGGCTTTCTTAACAGCATCAGAGGAATGTTCAAATAAAGCAAAAAGGCTGAATTTTCGGAATTCAGCCTTTTTTATTCAAAAAATTATCAAAATTACTTTGCTATGGCTTGTTGGTATTTTTGAACTACCACTTCCCAGTTAATTACATTAAAAAACGATTCAATGTATTTTGCTCTTTGGTTTTGATACTTCAAATAATAAGCGTGTTCCCACACATCAATCCCCAATATTGGCGTACCTGAAACACTCATTTTAGGCATTAACGGATTGTCCTGATTGGCTGTAGCTCCAACTTGTAATTTACCATCTTTATTAACTACAAGCCACGCCCAACCTGAACCAAACTGTTTGGAAGCTGCCTCTGTAAATTGTTTTTTAAACTCTTCAAAAGACCCAAAATCAGCATTAATCCTATCTAACAATACACCCGAAAGTTCCTTAGTTGATGGAGTAAGAACTTCCCAATACAGGTTATGATTGTAATATCCTCCAGCATTATTGCGTAGTGCCTTATTTTCCAAATCGAGGTTCTTCAAAATTTCCTCTATAGTCTTATCTGCCAATGGCGTTCCCTCTATTGCTTTATTTAGATTATTGGTATAACCCAAATAATGTTTAGAATAGTGAACCTCCATCGTTTTTCCATCGATATTTGGCTCAAAATCCTTATATTGATACGGTAACGACATCACTTGAAATACTCCTTCTGCTTTAACATCTGCAGGATTTCCCAATTTTTCTTCTGTTTGTTCTACTTCAACAGGTGTTGTTACCTCAACCAAAACCTCTTCTTTCTGTTTGCATGAATAAATCATTGCAATCGAAAGGGCTACAATCGAAAATTTAATCTTTTTCATGTTCTATTTTTTTATAAAGTTCGTCTATTAGTTCTACATATTTAATTTTTGCTTGTTCTGATGTTAATCCGCTTACCTGCATCCAAGCATTGGTTTTAAAAGCA
Organism: Bacteroidota bacterium; assembly: GCA_030528745.1. Classification (GTDB taxonomy): domain Bacteria; phylum Bacteroidota; class Bacteroidia; order Flavobacteriales; family Flavobacteriaceae; genus Flavobacterium. The sequence goes on along the minus strand of JAUMYH010000008.1, from coordinate 17,876 downwards.
TTTACCAATTGATGCTCATCTTGTGAGGTGGTATGTAATGGCTCTTTTGTAGCTTGTTTGTAATAAGCATAGAGCTGAAGTCTTACATCTATTGGCAACGGATAGGTAATCAATGTGGCTCTGTACAATGCTTTTTCAAAAAGTTCATCTATGGAAGTCAAATCTTTCAAAACCTTATTTTTTTGCAATTATCGTTTTTCCTCCTATTGCTTTTTCGCCTAACTTCACATTGATTTGAGTACCTATAGGCAAGTACAAATCGACCCTTGAACCAAATTTAATAAACCCTGCGTCAGTACCTTGCAATACTTTCGTGCCCACTTTAGCATAATTTACAATTCGTTTGGCTAATGCTCCTGCAATCTGGCGATACATTACTTGTCCGAAAGTTTTATTTTCAACCACAATGGTTGTACGTTCATTTTCTTCACTTGCCTTAGGATGCCAAGCTACTAGATATTTGCCTGGATGATATTTACTATATTTTACCTCTCCAGACAAGGCATATCTAGTTACATGCACATTAAGAGGATTCATAAACACGGACACCATTAGCCTTTTTTCCTTAAAATATTCCTTTTCAAACACCTCCTCTATCACTACAATTTTTCCGTCTACAGGTGATAAAATATGATTATCATCACGAACGATGTCCCTTTTGGGATTTCTAAAAAATTGCAATACCAGAATCAAGAATATCAAAGCTATAATTTGAATCGTTTTCTGTATCCAACCTATACTTACAAAAAATTCTGCCAAAAATATCACAGCCACTCCAAGAGCCAGTGTAATTAAAATAATTTTTGCTCCTTCCTTATGAAACATAACTTAAAATTTGATATAAAATAAAAATAAAAGGCGAAACCATAATGATACTATCCAAACGATCCAATATTCCACCATGTCCTGGCATCAGGTTTCCACTATCTTTAACATTCGCCATACGTTTGAATTTAGATTCGACCAAATCACCAAGTGTTGCAAATATAACAATTATTATTGTTATTATAGCCCATATCAACGCAGATTGTTGAAAAATATACATTCCTATCATTGCTCCCATGAACACCGCTATCAAAGCTCCTCCCACGAATCCTTCGATGGTTTTTTTGGGAGAAATCTTTTCTAATAATTTTCTTTTTCCAAAAAATTTTCCAAATAAATAAGCAAAAGTATCGTTAAACCATATCAACACAAACACTACCAACAATTTGCTTGGAGTATACACCCCTTCTGTAAAAGGAATTCTCGCCATTAATAGGAACGGAATTACCAAATACCCTAGGCACAAGAAATACGCTAACAACTCGTTCTTAATCACTGTGTTATTAGTTACAAACAGATTTCGGATAAGATACAGATTTACAATTACCGAAAATACAGCCAAAATAAGCAGCCCTTCATCAGTAAGGATATTATTGAAAAAACCAAAACACAAGAAGAAGATAATTCCTATAAAAAACGATACTATTGGATTTAGACGTTGCATCCTAACGTATTCTAATATAGAAAACACCAAAAAAAATCCCAATAGAAATTTACACGTCAACTCTGAATACCAAACCGCTCCAATCAAAAGTAAAATATACACAAGCCCTGACAAGGCTCTTTTCAGCATTTCTGACATAATTCTATAAATCTTCTAAAAGCAACAAATACAAGTTTTTAGGAACACTACCATAATTCAAGAAATTTTCTGTTTTGTCTTCTTTAAAATAACGTAAGGCGGTAATATTGGTTGGATAGTCCGTTTTATATTTATTTTTTATCCTTCTTAGTCCATCACTTTTCGAAGGCACTATCATACTCGTTTTTGCCAAAACCACAATATTAAGTGGTAGTTCATTAGGCTTGTGGTGTTTGATTTGTTTAGCTGAAAACAATACCGAACCGTCTTCAGCTATTAGATTTTCGCAGGTTACGAACAAAAAAGAAGGCTGTTTTACTTTTTGAAATTCTAATTTATTTTCTGACAAATACTCAAATAAATCTTGCTCAAAACACAACACTTGTTTTTCGAACCAGTCGTTTTCCTCCAAAATATTTTCGAACTGAAATCTTAAATCTCTTATACTATCACAATAAACAAACTTACCTCCATTTTTGATGAAGTTAGCTGCAAAGAGTTCATCCAAAGAAAGATTGTCCGTAGGGTGTTCTTCCTCCAGATTATCTTCTGGTTTTTCTATATTTTGAGTGCCTCCAAATAGCTTTTTTAAAAAATTCATTTATTGCTTTGATTTATAAAATAAACATTCAATAGCATTACAAAGTTATAAAAACTTTTTATTCCTCAACATTAACTGTTACTTGTTCTTCTTGATTCTCCGCTTGAGCAGTTTCATTCTTATCAAAAGGTCTTTTTCCAAAGATTTCTTGTAAATCATCTTTAAAAATCACTTCTTTTTCGATAAGCACATCTGCCAAACGTATCAATTTGTCTTTGTTGTCTTCCAATATCTCAATAGCTCTCTGATACTGACTTTCTATGAGTTCTGATATTTCTTGATCTATGATTTGAGCTGTTTGATCCGAATAAGGTTTTGAAAATCCGAACTCTGATTGACCAGACGAGTCATAGTAGGTAATATTTCCCAGTTTATCATTAAGTCCGTAAATAGTAACCATCGCACGGGCCTGTTTGGTTACCTTTTCAAGGTCTGACAAGGCTCCTGTAGATATTTTATTGAATACGATTTTCTCTGCTGCTCGTCCTCCCATAGTTGCACACATCTCATCAAGCATCTGTTCAGTACGCACTATCTGACGTTCTTCAGGCAAATACCACGCGGCCCCCAAACTCTGCCCTCGCGGCACTATAGTTACCTTAATTAGAGGGGCTGCGTGTTCCAACAGCCAACTTACCGTAGCGTGTCCTGCCTCGTGGATAGCAATGGTGCGTTTTTCTTCAGGGGTAATAATTTTATTTTTCTTTTCTAAACCGCCCACAATTCTGTCCACCGCGTCTAGGAAGTCTTGTTTATCAACAGCTTTTTTATCCTTTCGTGCCGCAGTCAGTGCCGCCTCATTACATACATTTGCAATATCTGCCCCAGAAAATCCTGGTGTTTGCTTTGCCAAAAAGTCCACATCCAAATCATCAACTTTCTTGATATTTTTGAGGTGTACCTCAAATATCTGTTTGCGTTCCTTCACATCTGGAAGGTCTACATATATCTGTCTATCAAACCTTCCTGCTCTAAGTAAGGCTTTGTCCAATACATCTGCACGATTCGTAGCTGCCAAAACGATAACACTTGAGTTCGTTCCGAAGCCGTCCATTTCCGTAAGCAACTGATTGAGTGTATTTTCACGTTCGTCATTAGCTCCAGACATATTGTTTTTTCCTCTAGCTCTACCTACAGCATCAATTTCATCAATAAATATAATTGACGGAGATTTTTCCTTTGCTTGTTTAAACAAATCTCTTACTCTTGAAGCCCCTACTCCTACAAACATTTCTACAAAATCCGAACCCGAAAGTGAGAAAAAAGGAACTTTTGCCTCTCCAGCCACTGCCTTTGCCAACAATGTTTTCCCTGTACCTGGAGGCCCTACCAACAAGGCTCCTTTGGGAATTTTCCCTCCAAGTGAGGTATATTTTTGAGGATTTTTCAAAAATTCTACAATTTCTTGTACCTCTTCTTTAGCTCCTTCAAGCCCAGCAACATTTTCAAAAGTAACACGAATATCTTGTTTTTCATCGAACAATCTTGCCTTCGATTTGCCAATACTAAACATTTGCCCACCTCCACCAGCACCAGACATTCTACGCATCATATAAATCCACAATACAATAAGTATCACTATAGGCAAAAAACCGATTAGCTCTGTCCAAGACCCTGAAGTTTCACTCGCGTAAGTTTGTAGCTTACCAGCCTTATATGCCTCGTCTAGCTTAATCTGAAATAGTTCATCGTTACCTATTTCTAGTTTATAATGAGGCCCTTTGTTGGGCTTATTAAGCATGTCTATCTTCGGAATTTTGTCGTGTGCTACAGCAGCTAAAGCATCTTTATTCAAAAAAGCCTCTGCTGTCGATTTGTTATGAATGATTACTTTCTCGAAATCACCATTATCTAGATACGAATAAAACTCTGTAAGGTTCAACTTACGAGGCTCAACTGTCTGGAATCCTCCTGAGAAAAAATTCCAAGCTATAAACATCAAAATCAACACTCCATAGACAGCCCAAACATTTATTTTAAAGCCTATCTTCTTGTTTTTCTTGTCGTTTGACATAATCTTTATTTAAAATATAATTAATCTTTATTTTCAATATGCGTAATCTTAGCATCGCCCCAAAGACTTTCAATATCGTAGTATTCTCTGATATTTTTTTGAAAGATGTGTACCACTATACTTACGTAATCCATCAACACCCATTGTGCATTTTCCTCTCCTTCTACGTGCCAAGGTTTTTCGTGTATTTCTTTGGAAACCGTCCTTTGAATTGACCCCGAAATGGCATTAACTTGGGTATTTGAACCACCATTGCAAATCACAAAATAGTCGCAAACTGTATTTTCAATCCCCCTAAGATCCAAAATGGTAATATCCGTTCCCCTTACATCTTCGATTCCCTTTAAAATCAGAGCTAATAGCTCATCTGTATTTACTTTATCCTTTATCATTTTTGACTTTTAACAATTTTGCAAAGTTATTATTTTTATATGTAATTTTGACAATTTAATTTTGTTAATTTATTCTTTATAACATCAGAGATACATTTATGAAACTAATCAAACTCAATGCCATACCTTCAACTAATGATTATTTAAAAGAAATTTCAAAAAGAAATCAGCTCGAAAACTTCACAACCGTATATACATCTTTCCAAACACAAGGCAAGGGACAACGCGGCAACAGCTGGCTAATAGAGCCAGACAAAAATCTAACTTTCAGTACCTTATACCAATTCCCCAACATCAATTCCCTCTCAATATTTGATTTAAACATCATTACCGCTATATCAATTGTTGAGGCTTTAGAACAATTAGACATTTCAAATCTACAGATAAAATGGCCTAATGACATTATGTTACGAAACAAAAAAATTGGCGGAATACTTATCGAAAATAATTTCTCTTCGAACAATACAATCAATTCCGTAATTGGTATCGGAATCAATGTCAATCAAGAAAAATTTACAGATTTGCCCTCTGCATCTTCACTGCTAAACTTGTGCAATACAACTTTTGATGTTGAACAAATTCTACACTTAATTTTAAACCGATTAGAGCAAAATTTGTCAAATATTTCAGATGATGTCATCAACATTTTTTGGACAACTTATCACAAATACCTATTCAGAAAAGGAGTTCCCAGTGTGTTTGAAACTCCTGACCAGAAAATGCAGATGGGCATCATTCAAAGGGTTCTACGCAATGGAAAAATAGAAATTCTTTTTGAAAACGACCTCACACAACAGTTTGACTTAAAGGAAATTAAATTGATTTATTAATTCTCCGGACAACTTCTTCAGTTGGTGTGTCATAGTCGAACCAAATTACATCTTTATAACGCTTAAACCACGTTAGCTGTCGTTTGGCGAACTTTTTGGTATTTTGCTTGATTTGATGCACGGCTTGTTCTAAAGAAATTTCTCCGTCAAAATACGAAAACAACTCCTTATATCCAACGGTTTGTAAGGCATTTTTTTCTCTAAAAGGATACAATTGCTGTGCCTCATTGACTAATCCTTGTTCCATCATAATATCGACCCGTTGTTCAATACGTTGATGCAAAACATCTCGAGAAGCCTGAAGACCAACCAAAATAACCCTGAAATCTCTTGATTTAGTTTCTTGATTCAAAAACGCCGAATAAGGTTTGCCACTTCCTATTGACACCTCCACAAAACGCATCAAACGTTGAGGATTATGTAAGGTTTGAGGATTATTGTCTGATATAAATTTAAAATATACAGGGTCTAACTCTTTTAGCTTATTTTGTAGATATGCAATACCCTTATCTTCATATTCTTGTTTGACTCTCCTTCTTATATCAGAATCAATTTGTGGAAAGTGGTCAAATCCTTTGAGTACGGCATCTACATAAAGCCCCGAACCTCCTACCATGATCTGAATAGGATTTTTTTGAAAAAGCCCTTTTAGCAATGCTAAACTTTCTGCTTCAAAATCACCTACACTATAACTATCATTTATTGATTTATTCTGGATAAAATGATGTTTTACAAGTGCTAATTCTTCGTCTGAAGGCACAGCTGTACCAATCCTCATCTCTCTAAATAATTGACGCGAATCAGACGAAATAATTTCAGAGCCAAAATACTTTGCCAATTGAATACCTAAAGCTGTTTTACCTATCGCAGTTGACCCTATCACCACTATCAAGATGTTATCCATGCTCTAATTCTTTACCACAATTATAACAAAACGAACTTTTAATACTATGGTCAGATTTACCACATCTTCTACATTTTCGGTCTTTAAGTTGCTTTCCTTTATCTTGAGATACCGAAGAATACTCTGCTGCCACAATTCCTGTTGGCACAGCAATAATACCATAACCCATCACCATAATCAATGACGAGATTATTTTACCTAAGGTTGTAACTGGAGTTATATCTCCATAACCAACGGTAGTAAGGGTTACGATTACCCAATAAATACTGTCTGGTATGCTATAAAATCCATTATCTCCCTTTTCAACCACATACATCAGCGACCCCAACAAACAACTAACAATTATCACAAAATAGACAAATACAGTTATTTTACTTCTGCTGGCCTTAATTGCTAATTTAAGATGTGATTCTTGCCCTGTGAATTGAACCAGATTCAATACTCTAAACAACCGCAACAATCTCAAGGCTCTGACCACCGAAAGTACCTGCGACCCTGGTATAAAAAACGACAAGTACATTGGAAGTACTGATATAAAATCAATGATTCCGTAAAAACTAAAAATGTATGACCACGGCTTTTTTTTTGAAATAATTCTCAATATATATTCTATCGTGAAGAAAATTGTAATTACCCACTCCGATATATGCAAAAAAGAATGATATTTCGCGTCAAGAGATTTGACACTTTCGAGCATAACAAGCAATACACTCAAAAATATGAGTCCTAACAGAATAACATCAAACAACTTTCCATAAAATGTATTTACTCCGTAAATAATAATATGAACCTTTTGTTTAAAAGTCATCCACTTAGACTTTTCTTCTCTCATGCTACTGAAATATTATCTCTAACAACTTATGTAAGATACTAAAATAATCCTCTGCGAGGATTATTTTAGTATTATAAATTCACATCTACGATTGATAGCGTGTTCTTCTTCAGAACAATCATCGCCACATCTTACTAGTGGTTTGCTTTCGCCATATCCTTTCCACTTAATTCTGCTAGACTGAATACCTTGGCTTATTATATAATCAACCGAAGCCTTAGCTCTTTTGTTTGAAAGTGTTATGTTATAGATTTCAGAAGCTCGAGAATCTGTATGAGCTCCTAACTCTATTTCTATAAGAGGATACTTCTTCATCAAATCTACCAACACATTTAACACCTTCTCTGCCTCTGGCTTAATATCCCATTTATCCAAATCAAAGTAAATATTTTCAAGCTGCACGTAAGTAAGACCATCGTCTTTTTTGTGAATGATTTCTTCCGCATCATCGTACGACATCATCAACAATTCAATATTTTTATACACACGCCCTTCCTCGTTGGTTTCCACTTCTTCTATAAAAGGAATATACAAATTTCTTACTGCCTCAATTCTATATTTGGTAAAAGGCTTACTAGCAAACACATAACGAGCGTTTGAACCTACTACCACTTGTGAAATCAACCTTTGTTCTTCATCGTACAACGAAACACGCGTACCTGGTAACAACTCCAATGAAGTAATGTCTCTTACATCTCCCTCAATGGTAAATTTACGACTCAAACGCGTACGTTCAAATGAGTACATATTATCTAAAAGTCCTTTTCTGTTTGATGAAAAATATCCTTTTTTACCATCTTTAGTTAGTACAAAGGCAAAATCATCATATCCTGTATTAACACCTTTACCTAAGTTTTCTGGTATTCCATATTCTCCATCTGTCAGATGACTAACAAAAATATCCAAATTACCAAAACCTTCATGACCATCTGAAGCGAAATACAATTCGTTATTTATCTCGAAAGGAAACTGTTCTCTATGTGGTGTATTAACCTTATCGCCTACATTCACAGGAGTACCAAAAGTACCATCTTCCAAAATATCAACATAAAAAATATCTAATGACCCCAAAGTTCCTGGCATATCACTCGCAAAATACAACCTTGATTCATCTTCTGAAAGAGCTGGATTTTGAGTAGAATAATTATCACTTGCAAAAGGCAACTGCACAATATTAGTCCAAACCGAATCAATGAGTTCAGCTTTAAAAAGTTTTACCACCGCAATTTCTTTTCCTTTTTCTTCCAGTTTTACCCGTTTATCACTCGTTCTACAAAAGTAGATTGTTTTGCCATCTTTAGTAAACACTGCCGAAGCATCGTGCGTATCGGTATTTATATCCGAAGAAAAAGGTTCGATATTAGTAATCGTGCCATCATCTTGCAAATCTGCCATATACAAATCCAAATAAGGTTTTTCGTTCCAACTATAAAGCGGACTATCTTCAGAACGTATAGCTGAAAAGACCACTTTATCATTCCAAAACGCCAAACCAAAATCACCTGTTTCTAGCTCTTTGGTCATTGACTGAGATTGATAATCAAAGAAAACGTTTTCTTCTAGGTTATCAATAAATTTTTGAGTATTTACCTCGAATCCGTAATATTCTTTAAATATTTTATCGGCCTTTTCATAATCTTGTATAGCCTTAAGCGAATGTCCATATCTAAACAAATATTCTTTTTCAAGTTTGTCTTTATAAACTCCATACAATTTGGCATACACCTTACTTGCTGCTACCATTTCGTTATTGTAATAATAACTATCCCCAAGGCGTTGCATCGCTTGTTGATCTGGTTTTTTGAGTTGCTCATAAGTTTTGGCAGCCTCTATATAATATTTACCGTCATACAATTCTTCAGCCTTTTTCATATATCTTTTTTGAGCATACGAAAAAGAAAATACTAACAGTAATGCGATATTTAAAACTATTTTCATACTATATTATTTTAGAAGAAACGAGGTGATTTATCAAAACCACGGATTTTATTTCTTTTATTCAAATTAATCAAATCGTACAATAAGATAAATTCATGTGAGCCATTGTTAAAATTACCCAAATTCGTAAGGGTATAATCATAGGCATAACCTATTCTGAATTGAGGTAATACTCTGATATTTACCAAACCACTCACTGCATCTTTATATCGGTAGGCTGCTCCTATTTCAAATTTGTCGTTAATTAATGCGTTTAACGTAAAATCTAACGAGAGTGGAGTTCCTGACACAATCTTGGTCATAATGGTAGGTTTCAATTTAAGGTTTTCCGTTATATCAAACACATAACCTGCTGTTGCAAAATAATGTATTTCTTCTGACCCAGTTGTATATATCCCATCTTCCTCTTTAGTGTGTTTAGATTTTAGTAGATTTGGAGCCGATAGTCCTATATAATATTTGTCGGTAAAATAAAACGCTCCGATTCCTACGTTAGGGAACACTCTACTTATACTATTTGCAAAGGTAGGATCTGGGTTTGCATCGACCAATACAAAATTATTAAAATCTGTATCGTAGAAATTAGCCCCTCCTTTAAGTCCGAATGACAATTTAGCTTTTTCAAACTTCAGAATATATGCAAAATCAATATAAGCTCCTGTCTCATTAACTATATCCCCAATTTTATCATTAACCACGGTTGCTCCAATTTGGATTTTTTCATTCAGAGGAACATAACCAAAGAAAGAACCTGTTTTTGGACCTCCTACCGAACCCACCCACTGAGTTCTGTACAATGCCCCCATACTAAGTTTACTATCTTCTTCTTTTGCATAAGCTGGATTCATCAAACTCATATTATACATATATTGTGTATAATGTGGATTCTGTTGAGCTGAAGAAAACTTCACCAACAATAGCAAACCTACCAATATTAAATATCTATAAATCATAACCTTTTTCTAAAAAGCTTTTATTTGTTCAAATATAATCTACCTTGTTTTGGAGGTGTCTGTCCATCGTTATAGTTCAGTATATAAAAATATACTCCAACTGGCACACCTTCATTTCCATATACAACGTTCGAGGCTTTACCATCCCAATCAGGCAATGAAGCATTACCCTTGTAAAGCACATTTCCGTATCTATTATAAATCTCTATTGTAAAGTTCGGATACAAATCTCTAATGTTTACAATCTCAAAAGTATCATTTATACCATCTCCATTTGGCGAAAAGCCATCTGGGATAATAAGTTCACAATCGGTTCTTGGGATTACCATAACAGTTGCCTCTGAACTACATCCGTCATTAAACGAATACGTATATTCTACAAAGGCATCAACCTTAGGGTTAAACATATTTGTCCCACTTGCCAATGCTGGAGACCAAGTACCTCCCTGCTCTGCTGTTGAGCCTAACAACGCGAACAAGTCTACCAATTCATGACCATTCTCACAAAGATGTACCTCTGTACTTACACCAGGATTAAATACCTGCTGTTCTACAACCGTTACTGTTGCCTCTGGACTACATCCGTCATTAAACGAATAGGTGTATACTCCAAACGAATCTACAGACGGGTCAAAAATACTTGTTCCACTTGCCAAAGCTGGTGTCCAAACACCTCCCGAATCTGCTCCTCCCAACAAATCAAACAAATCAATTGTCGTTCCTGATGAGGCACATATTGGGTTTGTAACCACAGAAGTACCTGAATTTTTGATATTAACTTTTATCATTTGCACTGTAGCGGTCAAACTACATCCATCATCAAATGAATATACATATAACCCTTCAGAATCTACCTGAGGGTTAAACATATTTGTTCCACTCGCCAAGGCTGGTGACCAAGTACCTCCTACCTGGGCTGTTGAGCCTAACAATGCAAATAAATCTATTAAAGCAGTACTTCCCTCACAATAATTATAATCCGTACTTTGTCCTGGATTCATTACCTGTTGCTCTGTTATCGTTACAGTTGCTGACAAACTACAACCATCATTAAACGAATATGTATAGGTTCCAAAAGCATCTACATCTGGATTAAACACTCCTGTACCACTCGCCAAAGCTGGAGACCACGTACCGCCAACCTCTGCCGTAGGTCCTAACAATTCAAACAAATCAGTAAGTACTCCCGAACGAGGACAAACCTCTGTTGTAATCGAAACTCCTGGGTTTTGAATTGGCTGAGCATTAACCGTAACTGTTGAAGTAAAACTACATCCATCGTTAAACGAATAGGTATACACCGCAAAGGTATCTATCTGTGGATTAAACATATTTGTTCCACTTGCCAAGGATGGATGCCAAGTACCTCCCTGCTCTGCTGTTGAGCCTAATAGTGCAAACAAATCAATTAAATCTGTCGAATTCGGACAAACTTCAATAACTGCACTCTCACCTGGATTACGAGCTGGAGTAGAAGTTATCAATATTCTAGAATCTTGACTACAACCATCGTTAAATGAATAAGTATACAACCCAAAAGCATCTACCTGAGGATTGAATATACTCGTACCACTTGCCAAGGCTGGAGACCATGTACCTCCTGCCTCTGCAGTTGAACCTAAAAATTCAAATAAATCAATTAAATCTGTACTATTTTCACAAATTTCTGGTAAGATGGCACTCTCACCAGGATTCTTCGCTTCAATTTTTACAATAGTAACAGTTGCTGTTGTGCTACATCCATCATTAAATGAATAGGTATAATCTCCAAAGGTATCTACCTGAGGATCAAACACTCCTGTCCCACTTGACAAAGGAGGTGTCCAAACTCCCCCTGTTTGAGCTTGTGGACCTAATAATGGGAACAAATCTACCAATATTGTTTCTGTAGAACACAATGTTATCGTTTCGTCAGTACCAGGATTTCTGACAGTACGTCTAACAACTGTAACTGACGCAGTAGGGCTACATCCATCGTTAAATGAATAAGTATAAGTAGTATACGGATCCACCGCAGGATTAAACATTCCCGTTCCACTAGCCATAGCAGGTGACCACGTACCACCTGTTTGAGCATTAACCCCTAGATAAACAAACAAATCCACTAGTGTTGTCTGTAACGGACATATTGGAGGTGTTGTAGCTGAAACCCCTGGATTTTTAACAGGAATATTTATCACTTCTACTGATGCAGTAGGACTACACCCATCGTTAAACGAGTACGTATACACGCCAAAGGCATCTACAGTCGGATCAAAAAACGAAGTACCACTTGCCAAGGCTGGAGACCATGTACCGCCTATCTGAGCTTGAGGTCCTAATAAAGTAAACAAATTTATAATATTTGTGTTATCTGAACATATCGATACAGAATTATCTTGTCCTGGATTTTTAACTGGCTGAGAAGTAATTGTTACAGAAGCTGTCAAACTACATCCATCATTAAATGAATAGGTATATGTCGTGAATGAATCGGTCTGTGGGTTAAACACTCCTGTTCCACTTGCCATAGCAGGAGACCACGTACCGCCTAATTCGGCATCAGGACCTAAATAAGTAAATAAATCTATTAAATCTGTATTTGAAGGACAAACTGGCACATTGGCACTAACTCCTGGATTTTTAGCTATTTGCTGTTGAACTGTAACTGTTGCCTCCAAACTACAATTATTATTAAACGTGTAGGTATAAGTTCCGTAAGAATCTACAGCTGGGTCAAAAACACCAGTACCACTTGCCAAAGTTGGCGTCCAAACCCCTCCTACATCAGGAGTACCACCCAAAAACGTAAACAAGTCTATAACTGTCGGATTTACCGAACATATCGTAGCCACGCCATCAGTTCCTGGCGATGGAACATCTGCAAAATTTACCGTTACTGTTGCCGTTGGACTACATCCGTCATTAAACGAATAGGTATATACCCCAAAGGCATCTACTTGAGGATCAAACACACTTGAACCACTTGACAAAGCAGGAGACCAAGTACCACCAGTATCTGGAGTACCACCCAAGAATGTAAATAAATCTATTAGGTTCGTATCTACTGGACATATAGGACCTACTACACCATCTGTACCAGGATTTTTTATTGATTGCTCAGAGATAGAAACCGTAGCATCCAAGCTACACGCATTATTAAATGAATATACATAATCACCTAATGGATCAACTGTAGGGTCAAAAATACTCGTACCACTAGCTAAAGGTGGAGTCCATACCCCTCCTGTATCAGGCGTTCCTCCTAATACATCAAATAAGTCTATTACTCCAGAGGTTTGTCCTAAACAGATTACCAACGAAGCATCTAATCCTGGATTCGGAACATCTTCTCTTAAAACTGTTACTGTAGACTCTTCACTACAACCATCATTAAATGTATAGGTATACACCCCAAAGGCATCTACTTGCGGATTGAACATACTTGTACCACTAGCTAATGGCGGCACCCAAGTACCTCCAACATCTGGTGTACCTCCCAATTCTGCAAATAAATCTATCAATACATTACTGCTTGGACATATAGGTCCTACTACAGCACTTACCCCTGGGTTGTACATCACCTGACTGGTTACTGTTACTGTTGCTGTTGGACTACAATTATCATTAAATGAATAAGTATATACACCAAAAGCATCTACAGTTGAATCAAAAATTCCTGTACCACTTGCCAATGCAGGAATCCAAACCCCACCTACATCAGGAGTGCCTCCAAGATAATCAAACAAATTAATTATTGTAGGAGTGGTAGGACATATTGCAGGAACTACACCACTAGTTCCTGGATTTTTAATATCAATAGGAATTACAGTAACAGTAGCTGTTTCACTACAACCATCATTAAAAGTATAGGTATAATCTCCGTAAGCATCTACCACTGGATTAAAGAAACCTGTACCACTAGCCAAAGGTGGTTCCCAAGTTCCTCCAACTTGTGGATTACCTCCCAAGAAGGTAAACAAATTAACTGGAGGTTTTGTCGGACATACGTGAGCTTCTGCATCTTGTCCTGGATTTTTCTTTAATTGTTTGGTAACTACTACAGTTGCCGAAGGACTACAACCATCATTAAACGAATAGGTATAAGTTGTAAATGTATCAACTTGTGGATTAAAAACTCCCGTACCACTTGCCATAGCAGGAGACCAAGTACCACCTGCTTGGGCATTTGGTCCTAGATAGGTAAACAAATCTACTAAATCAACGCTATCTTCACAAATAGCTGGTACTACACCATTTTGACCAGGATTTTTGGTTTCAACTACTCTAAACTTAATAGTCGCCATATCCGGCGGACAAGTATTAGAGGTTGATACGGTGTAGGTAAAATTATAAACATGGTCAAATAGCAAATTTGTGATTTCGATTGTACCCAAATCCCCATTCGTTACAGGCAAATCACCAGTCCAATTACCTGTATGATCAGGATTACCCCCCAAATAATCTATAAGATTAATAGTAGGAACAAGTTGTGGAAGATTAAAATCACATATAAATACATCAGCCGATTCTCCTGCATTATTAAGAGGCTGAAGAATAGCTTTTATAGGGGTTCTTGTCTCCGTTTCACAAGGCATATCATATCCTGACACATAATATGTTACATTGTTTTGTAACACATAGTTATTTATATTTGCAATAGGTGTACTTGTAAATGGACCTAAATACCACCTTACAGCAGGAGTTGAAGCATTTATCACAAAATCCGAAATAGTTGGTGGATTATCAGGGTCGTTACAAAACTTTTGTTCAAAATCAGCCGCTGGTGGATTAACCACTTTAGCTGAATACACATGTACTGCTTTTCTTCTGGTTTCACAACCTGTTACAGGGTGTATTTGCGAACAATAATAGGTTGTTCCGCCTATTACCTCATCGGTAGGGTTCAGAGGAGTCCCTCCTGTAGATGTGGTATACCATCTTACCTGATTACCAACTGCTATCAAATTAGCTACCGTAGCATGAGTTTGCCCCTCAAGACAAAGCCCCATAAAGTTAGTAGCGTTAGGGTACCCTACCCTATTTACCGTTACAGCAATCCTTGAGCCACAATCACCAGAGGCATTATCTATATAATATGTATAGTTTCCTGTCTGTAGGTGCTGACTCAATATCGAAGTTTGTCCTGCTGGAGGAGATAGATTTACACCTCCTGTTGGTGCTGTAAACCAAGCTATTCCACCTCCATTGTCTGTTACTCCAGCCAATACATTTAAGGCTGCAACACTATCTCCTTGATTATCACAAAGATCTAAATGTACAGTCGTAACTGTAGGACATTGTGCTTTAACATCGGCTAACGATGCAATAAAAGCAAAAAATAAAATAAATAATTTTAATCCAATAACCTTTTTCATTTTTATATGATATATGCCTAACCTCTGTTATGCGTTTGTTCTACTATTTCACCAATCGTATATCCGTACCTGTATTATAATATAATATATATGTGCTTATGTTCTGATAAATCCCATCTTTATTTTGCTTATACTCAAATCGTTGTCTTCCTTGTTTTGTAATCTGGTCTTTCACAGATTCTTTAAACCCTTGATTTTGTAACAATCTCAACAAGGCATCATAGGTAACTTCAAATCCTCTGACAGCTTGTTCTGAAGGTAATTTCTTATAGTCTTTATGATATTTTTTATAAAAAGCACCTTTCTTATCATCTTGATGAGTTGATAATGAAGGATACATTGTTTTGAGCAATGCCAATCGGATTGGAGATATATCCTGTTTTTCTATAAATTTTGACTTTTCTACCAATACCATCTGCAATTCATAATCGGTAATTTCGTGCAGTAACATATTGGTTACGTTCAAAAATAACGACAATCTGTCCGTATCCAATACTACAAAATTTTTAGCATTTTTATTCAGCAAAGATTTAAAATTTTGAATATCTGGATTAACATTATCGTTAATTTTTACAAATCGTGCCTCTGGAATATTTCGTGCTATATATTCTTTGTTTTCAGCTTTTTCAATATCACTTATTACCAACACATTACCTTGTTGTTGCAAAACATACTGCATCAATTGTCCTATTTCATATTCTTTAGAAGGTAAAGCTCTATAATAGTTACTTACATTAACCGAAGCCGAATTGGTAAATGGATATACAAACGGTTTATCCACTTGTAGCACCTCATCTTTACCCGATCCCATTCCAATTATCATATCAACAGAGGCTTCGTTGATTTGCTCTACAGTCAATTGATTTGGATTGATAAAGCTATAATCGATAGTTGCTCCTAATTTATTAATAGAGTCAATTGCTATTAATGCACCTGACAAAAATTCAGCTGACTGAATTTTATCCTCTCCTTGCAGCTGATTATTTTTTAGCCCCATCAAATCATCTTTAACAACAGGCAACGAAAAAACAATCTTCTTTGTTTCTTTAGTAATTGTTTTAGCAATATTTACCATTCCTCCTTCTGATGCTTGTTTCCACGAAGAAGCAACCGATTGAGTTGGAGCAACCCCTGAAGAAGGCATTTTGATTATAGCTCCTATTTGTACTCCATCAGCCAAAATTGGATTAATTTGCAAAAATTGAGCCTGACTAACACCTGCTTTCTTCGCCAATCCAAACACTGTCTCTCTTGGTTGAACTTCATAATCTACCCAATCCGAAGCATCAACCTCTTGTTCTTCCACTACTGTAGAAACAGCTGTATCTGACACATTGCTTTCTACTGCTTCAACTGCTTCTTCCACCACTTGCCCTTTCTCTTCCTCTATGGCAACTTCATCAATTGATGTACTTGACTCAATACTATGTGTTTCATCTAAACTTGGCTCGGCATAATTTGTCTCTACATAGTTATTTTCCTCAACAACCTCTGAAACACTATTTGGTAATACTAAAGTATGTCCTTCTTTGAGCATCTTTACTATATGTGGATTTAGCTCTTCAAGGGCAGACACTGTAGTATTGTACATTCTAGCTATCCCAAATTTGGTTTCGCCTTGCTTTACCAAATGCACTTTATTACTCGATGTTACTTGATTATTTGGCGTTTTCGTTTTAGTATCTGACGGTATTCTCAACACCTGTCCTATCTGCAAAAACTCCCTCAAGTTATCTTTATTAGCACTTACAAGGTCTGCCAACTTAACGCCATACATACTTGCTATAGAAGTAAGGGTCTCGCCTTTGGTTACGGTATGGGTACTCGATTCTTTCAGCACCCCTATATCTTTGGTCAATGATTTTCTGATTCTTACCTTTTGACCTGCTTGTAGCATTTCTATAATATGAGGATTATCTTCCTCGATGATATACATCGGAACGTTGTACTTTCTTTGTAATCCAAATTTGGTTTCTCCAGACTCTACAATATGATACACAAAATCATTATCCTCTTGAGCAAAGACCTTACCAGAACTTTGAGTAGCTGAATTAGGAATCAAAATCACCTGATCTATCTCAATGTGTTCCGTTAACGAAGGATTTAACATATAGATTTGACCTAACTTAACATTGTAATTTCTTGAGATTTGATACAAAGTCTCTCCCTTCGAAACCCTATGTTCTATATAATCTGTTTGTGCAAATAGAAATCCTTGCACACATAACAAAGCAGGTAATATAATCTTTTTCATTTTTCCTTAGTTTAAAAAAGGCTTTTGCTTACTAGCAACTACTATTCTTGAATTCTTTAAGATAGCAAAGTTATTTATTTATTTAGAAAACAACAAATAATTAATCCGTTTATATTCAAACTTAGATTCAACCCCCAAGTGCAATTTTTTATGCCACAAATTTATAAAATAAAT
>JAUMYH010000064.1 GCA_030528745.1 Bacteroidota bacterium | reverse complement strand
TTTTTAGAAAATCACCTATTTAAAAATAGAAAATAGATGATTTTTCGGTGTTTTTTTGCAATTTTTTGAGTATTTTTACGCAAAAACACTCCATTTTTAGCCTTTTTCATCAAAAAGTAGACTTTATTTCCATTTTGGGACTCCGTTTTAGGTTATAAGCAATTGCTTCCAAAATATGTTGCGTATGCACCTTCGCCAAGCCTTTAAAACGCGTCTGACCCACACCAAACCATCGTTTTTGACTCCCAAAAGTACGCTCAACCACCCAACGCGTCTTAGAAATCAACTTGTTAAACACTTTCTCCCAAACACTTAAAGGCTTGTTTCGCTGTGCTTTATGCTGTATCCTGTCCTTGGATTTTCTTCCTTGAAGATATTCCCTATTCGCCTTGGAAGCATAGCCTTTATCGGTAAAAACACCTTCCTTAATCCGTTCATTATCAAGTTTTTCCAATAAAGGAATCAGCCCCTTGCTGTCGTGTTCATTTGCCGCCGTGGTATGAACCGCCAACACCAAACCATTGTCGTCCACCGCAATTTGTTTTTTGTATCCAAAGTAAGTTTTCTTACCTTTTTTGAGCCATCTTGCTTCCGTATCTACCCCGTTTTCAGCCACTTCCTTGAAAAAATAATCTTGCTTTTGCACCTCTTCCTCTGGCAATTCATCTTCTTTTCGGTCTTGGGCAATTTCAAAAGTTTTCGGTTTTTTGGAATGAAACGAACTCTGCGTGATACTGGCATCGACCTTTACGCCTTGATGAATGATAATTCTGTGATTTTCCAACTGATGGTTGATTTCGGCAAGTAGTAAATCAAAGACTTTCTTTTCGGTAAGCTCGGTGCGGAAACGACTTAAAACGCTGTAACTCGGAACGTTATCCTCCAATTGCATACCGCAAAATTTCATTGCCGAGAGGCTGTCATTTACGTGTTCTTCGACCTTGACATCGGAGAGGTTGTTCCACATTCCGATGAGCAACATTTTGAACAGCAGGAGTCCGTCATAGGGTTTTTCGCCCGAAGCGGAAAGTCCTTTTTGATAGTGTTTGTCAATGATTTTAGATATTGGTTTCCAGTCGATTATGGCATCGACTTGTGTGTAAAAAGAGCCTTTTCGGGTGCGTCTTTCCACATCGTAAGAAGCAAATGACATTGATGATATGTTTTTTGTGCGTTTCACAGGGCGAATATACAAAATAATCAGCTAATATTCAAATGTTTAATAAGTAATTTTAGGGAGATTTGCCTTGCAAAGGTCTCATCTGTAATATTTAATTATTATCTCAACTTTTGACCCAATTCTGTAATAATTGTTTGCCCATCGGAGTCATAATCGACTCTGGATGAAACTGTACGGCTCTGACATCGAAAAAACGATGTCTTAAGGCCATGATTTCTGTATGCTCATCTATTGCTGTTACTTCGAGTTCTGAAGGAAAACCCTCTTGATTGACCACCCACGAATGGTATCTACCCACCTGCATCTGCCGAGGTAATCCTTCGAATAGCACCTCATCATCTACTATCACATCAATTGGCATTTCAACCCCATGAGTTACCTGTTCCAGTTTTTTGAGCTTTCCTCCAAACACCTCCGCTATGGCCTGTTGCCCTAGACAAACCCCCAAAATACTTTTAGAAGACGCGTAATGTTTAATCAGCGGTTTCAGAACACCTGCCTGACTCGGAACGCCTGGTCCTGGTCCTAGTACAATTTTATCAAACTGAGCCACATCTTCCAAAAGTAATTCATCATTGCGGCGAACAGTAATATCCGAAACAAATTCTTCTAGATAATGAAACAAATTATAGGTAAAACTATCAAAATTATCAAGTAGTAACAATTTCATTTTATCCTAGTCTGAATTTAATGTAAGTGATTGGTTTATTTACTTCAAGATATTGTTTTTCATAAAAAGTTTGTATTGCTGTAACCTCTTGCGGAGCCCCTTCGTTTACGTAAATATTATGGTTTGCATATAACACCTCCGCTCCCAATCCATGCAAAAGCCCCAATGTGTAGCCGTGCATAAATTCACTATCTGTCTTTAGATTGATGATGCCTTTTGGCTTGAGGATTTTTTTGTATCGCTCCAAAAATTGAATATTTGTAAGGCGATGTTTGGTTCGTTTGTATTTAATTTGCGGATCGGGGAAAGTAATCCATATTTCATCAATCTCCTGATTGTCAAATATATGTTCTATCAATTCTATCTGTGTTCGCACAAAGGCTACATTAGTAACCTCCGATTCAAGGGCTGTTTTGGCACCTCTCCAAAATCTGGCTCCCTTTATGTCGATGCCTATATAATTGGCATTCGGATTGCGTTGAGCAAGCCCGATAGTATATTCGCCTTTGCCACAACCCAATTCCAGAATAATAGGATTTTCATTTTTGAAAAAATCCTTATTCCACTTTCCCTTAAAAGAAAAATTTCCTGCCATAACCTCATCACGAGTAGGCTGAATTACATTGTCAAAAGTGGCATTTTCTTTAAATCTTTTTAATTTATTTTTACTTCCCATATTTATATTTTCGTGAAAGGAGTCTAATTTCTTTTGTCTTCGCCCCAGAGCAATTTGTTTCGAAGCGTTTGTATAAATGATTTATCCTCAAACGAAACCATATTAATATCAAATGGTTTCTTCTGCACCACAAGTTCTGTCTGATTGCTCATGGTAATAATTCTTGAATCTAACGACACCAAATAGTATTTTTCTCGCCCCGAAACTCGAAGTCGTATTTTGGTATCTTCGGCTATTACTATGGGTCTTACATTCAGATTATGCGGAGCTATAGGCGTTATAATCAAACCTTTAGCCTCAGGAAACAACACCGCTCCTCCGCAACTAAGCGAATACCCTGTAGAACCTGTAGGGGTCGATATTATCAGTCCATCGGCCCAATAGGAATTCAGATACTCATTGTTTAGGTAGGTTTCGATGGTAATCATCGATGTCGTATCTTTACGATTGATACTAATCTCGTTTAAGGCAAAATCTATTTCGTCAAGCTCTGGACATGCAATGGAAGTTTGCAGTCCTAATACGGTACGCTTGGACAATGAAAACTCCCCTCTTAACACCCTATCCAGATGTTCTTTAATACTCTCTTTAGGAATACTTGCCAAAAAGCCAAGCCTTCCCACATTAATACCCAAAATTGGAATGCCCGAATCTTTCACAAAAGTAGCCGCCCTTAAAATAGTACCATCGCCTCCTATACTCACAAATACCGTGGTGTCGTTACCTAATTCCTCCCTGTTTTTAAAAGTCTGAAAATCAGAATTTAACAAATGTATGATTTTTTTATAGAATTTTTCTTCAAAAATCAAGTGAACTTTTTGATTTTCAGAAAAGTGTAACAACTGCTCTATTACTTCGTTGTACGTATTTTGATAATATTGTCCGTAAACCGCTAATTTCATCTTAGATATTTAGATACTTGTGTATATAATCAAGGCGTTCTTTAAGTCCTTCAACATAATAATCCTGTTGATGCTCCGAGAGTATCTCGTAACCGTATCGTCTAAAAGATTGAAGCACCTCATTAACACTTTCGGTATTAATTTTCAGAAAAACATGAACCTTATCGGACAAATCAGCCACAAACATTCCTAATATTTTATGCCCGTTAGATTCTACGATTTGCGAAATTTCGGAAGAGGCATATTTGACCAAATCACAAGCCAAGACGATTACACTTCCTCGCTCTTTCAGAAAAGAGGTATCTGTCAAAAAAGACATCAAATCAGCCTCCTTGTAATATCCCAAATAATTATTATCCCAATCCAAAACAGGCATAATATTGGTCTGATTCCGAGCAAAACGCTCTAGCACCTCGAACCAAGTAGCATTAGCACGTACATAAAACACCTCTAAAGCATACAAATAATCCTCAACCCTATCGGTCAGATTGGCAACTTCAACATCTTCTGCCGAAATACACCCTACAAAAACCCCTTGACGCGTTACAGGATAATGCGAACACGCCCCATTTCGAAATAAATGCTGAAGTTCCGAAATACATTGTAGTGTATCAACCGATTTATCTTCTGTACATATAAAATGTTTAAGACTTTGCATTCGTTTTTTGATTCCTTAAAACCAAGGTTTTTTATTAACCTGATATGTTTGATAAAATTCGTTATCAGATTTGGTTAAATAGATAATTCCTTCTATAAGTCCTATAACAGAAGTAGTAGCTATAGCAAAATACCCTATAACAGCACACAACGTTATATATCCCAAAATAGAAATTGACAGCAAGATTATCCCCTCGGTATTGTAACCCAACACAAATTTGTGTACTCCCAAATGTCCAAAAATAATAGCCAAAACACCTGCTAGTATTTTTTTATTTTCCTCTACTGGAGTTTGGTTGGGTTCGTTACCAAACGAATAATTATAGTTTATGTTCTTATTTTCCATCTTCTTATATTTACATAACCACCACTGCCGTTCCACTTGCCGTAACCATCAGCATACCGCCGTTGCTACCCAAAGTTTCATAATCCAAATCAATTCCAACTATAGCATTAGCTCCCATAGCCTGAGCTCTTTGTTGCATTTCGGTCAGAGCTGTGTTTTTGGCTTCAATAAGTACCTTTTCGTAAGTAGAAGAACGACCTCCAAAAAAATCGGTAAGCCCAGCCATAAAATCCTTAATGGCATTTGCTCCTATAATGGTTTCGCCTGTAACTATTCCTTTATACTCTTTTATCACGTATCCTTCAAGCGTAGGTGTTGTAGTCAATATCATCGTTGTTTTATTTTATTATTTGCAAATATAGTAAAAAATATCAATTGCAACGAACCAAAAAATGAAGTGATTCCATATCAACCTAAACGATTATATCTCCAAAATCAACATTATTTAAATATATTAACGATTTTACGCTTATTTTTAATCATTTTTCAGATAAAAAAATTATTTTTGCACCCTCAAAAAATACTACTTTAATATTATGACACAAATCAGAAACATCGCAATCATTGCTCACGTTGATCACGGCAAAACAACTCTTGTTGATAAAATCATGCACCATTGCCAATTATTCAGAAATGCGGATAATTCTGGCGATTTAATACTGGACAACAACGACTTGGAGCGTGAAAGAGGCATTACCATTGTTTCTAAAAACGTTTCTGTTACTTATAAAGACACCAAAATCAACATTATTGACACTCCTGGACACGCCGATTTTGGGGGCGAAGTAGAACGCGTACTCAATATGGCCGATGGGGTTCTTTTGTTAGTTGATGCCTTTGAAGGTCCAATGCCTCAGACGCGATTTGTATTGCAAAAGGCTTTGGAAATGAAACTCAAACCCATTGTGGTAGTCAATAAGGTTGATAAGGAAAATTGCACCCCTGACGAGGTACACGAAAAGGTATTCGATTTGATGTTTGAACTCGGTGCGGAGGAATGGCAATTGGACTTCCCAACCGTATACGGCTCGGCTAAAAACAACTGGATGTCAGAGGATTGGAAAAAGCAAACCGATTCCATTGCACCACTATTGGATATGGTAATTGAGCATATTCCTAGTCCTAAAATCGAGGAAGGTACTACACAGATGTTAATCACATCTTTGGACTTCTCGTCTTTTACTGGGCGTATCGCCATCGGACGATTGCAACGTGGAGAACTCAAAGAAGGAATGAATGTATCTTTAGTAAAAAGAGATGGCAAAATCATCAAATCAAAAATCAAAGAATTACATACATTCGAAGGGATTGGTCGCCGTAAGGTCGATTCGGTTCAGGCTGGTGATGTCTGTGCTATTGTAGGACTCGAAGGTTTTGAAATTGGAGATACTATTGCTGATTTTGAAAATCCAGAGGCACTACCAACCATTGCTATTGACGAGCCTACAATGAGTATGTTGTTCACAATCAACGATTCGCCTTTTTTTGGAAAAGAAGGTAAATTCGTAACATCACGTCATATCAAAGAGCGCCTAGAGAAGGAATTAGAAAAGAACCTTGCCCTTCGTGTAGAAGCTACAGATTCTGCCGATAAATTTATGGTGTTTGGACGTGGAGTATTGCACTTATCGGTACTTATCGAAACAATGAGACGTGAGGGATACGAACTCCAAATTGGTCAGCCTCAGGTAATTATCAAAGAAATTGACGGTGTAAAATGCGAACCTGTAGAAGAACTAACTATTGACCTTCCTGAAAATGTATCGGGAAGAGCCGTAGAGTTTGTAACCGTACGCAAAGGCGAAATGCTGTCAATGACACCCAAAGGCGATCGTATGGTAATTGAGTTTACCATTCCTTCAAGAGGTATCATCGGACTTCGAAATCAGATACTTACCGCTACAGCAGGTGAAGCCATTATGGCACACCGCTTCTTGGAATACCAACCTTTCAAAGGCGAAATTCCAGGACGTATTAATGGTTCGCTTATATCTATGGAAAACGGAAAAGCAATACCTTACTCTATAGACAAATTACAAGATAGAGGTAAATTTTTCATTGATCCGAACGAAGATGTGTACGAAGGACAGGTAATCGGCGAAAATTCGAGAGGTGATGATATGGTGGTTAATGTTACCAAAACCAAAAAACTTACCAACATTCGTTCGGCTGGTGCAGACGACAAAATGCGTATAGCTCCTGCTATCAAATTTTCATTAGAAGAAGCATTAGAATACATTCAGAAAGACGAATATGTAGAGGTTACGCCCAAATCGTTGCGTTTACGTAAGATTTATCTTAACGAAAACGACCGCAAACGATTCGAAAAAGAGTTTAAATAATCTTCCTATCTTTTATAAACAGAAAAGGCTTTCTTTTTTCGGAAAGCCTTTTCTATTTTCTCAAATTATCTTCTAACACCCACAAAACCACAAACTTATTAGAAACAAAAAAAGAGAACCATTGCTGATTCTCTTTTGTATGGGTGGAGTACCGGGCTCGAACCGGCGACCTTCGGAACCACAATCCGACGCTCTAACCAACTGAGCTAAAACCACCATTTTTTGAGTATGCAAATATACTCCTTTTTTTATTTATACAAAAATATTTTTTACTTTTTTCGTTTTTTTTTCATAACCACGCTAACATCTTGCACATCGCCCTCAATTGGTGGATTTATTTTAGCCACTTTTAACTTAACGCGTTCTACTTTTGTGCATTCTTTCATTATCCTGTCAATAATACGATTTGCCACGTGTTCTAACAATTGCGAACGAATAGCCATTTCTTGTTTGACTATAGCATTCAACAGCACATAATCGACCGTGTCGTGCAAATTATCGGACTTTGCAGATTTGACCAACGATGCCTTAACCTCCAAATCAACGCTGTATTCCGAGCCTATCTTTGCTTCCTCCTCCATACAACCGTGATAGGCATATACTCTAATGTTATTCAATATTATCCTTCCCATAATATTTATGCTCTAGGTAAAAATATTTCAGCCATCATACAACGGGCACTTCCTCCTCCACACGCCTCAATTACATCTAAATTAGCCGAAAGTATCTCTGAATATTGCTCTATGGCTTTAATTTGCTGTTGTGTAAGCGATTGAAATGCCGATTGACTCATTACCAAATAACTTTTGTCATCCTTACCACGTACCTCCAACATATTTCCTGCAAAATTATTCACCTGATCTTCAGTTATGTAAATAATTTCTTTACCATCTTCTTTCAACGATTCTACTACTAATTTTCTTTCCGCCTTGTCATCAATACTATCGGCACATAATACGGCAAATTTTTCGCCTATGCACATCATTACGTTGGTATGATATATTAATTTACGCTCTCCATTTACGGTCTGATATGCGTGAAAAATTATAGGAGCGAGGTCTTGATCTTCACAATATTCTATAAAAAGTTCTTCGTCTGCACGTGGTGATAATGCACAATACGCCTTTTCGTTAGCTCTATCTAAAATAATACTCCCTGTACCTTCCAAAAAAATATCCGCTGATTCTGCCATGGTATAATCGACTTCTCCATCAATCACAAAACCTTGTTGCTCTACATAGTCAATAATATCCTCTCTGCGTTCTGCCCTACGATTCTCGGCAAACATCGGATACAGAATCACATCGCCTGTCTGATGAAACGAAATCCAATTGTTTGGAAAAATGCTATCTGGAGTGTCTGGCTCGAGTGTATCCTCAACCACCAAAACCTCTACCCCTACACTTCTTAACTTCTGTACAAAGGCATCAAATTCGTCTTGAGCTTTTTTGTTTACGTCTGAAGGCGTGAGCGAGTCCAATACCCTTTGGTAATAATTATTAATTGCTGTTTGTTCGTTCATCCTAAATGCCACAGGACGAATCATCAATATCGCGTTGGTTGTTTGGTTCTTTTTCATAATATATTATTCTCTTATTAATGGTAAGGTTGAACATCTGAGCAACCCCTCTTGTTTTGAAATCTCGGCATAAGGAATTTCCTCCACTGTAAATCCTTGCCAACGAAGCCAGTTGTTTAACCTTGTGAAGTTTCGTTCCGAAACCACCACATCTGGAGCTATCGAAAACACATTTGAGAACATGTGATACATCTCTTCGCGTTCTATATGGAATAGGTTTTCCTTGCCAAAAAGATTGACCAAAAACATATAATCTGCTTCTTCTCTAAATCCTGATTTATAGATGATTCCTTTATCTTTTCCCACAGGCTGAAAACAACAATCCAAATGCAAAGCGTTATCTCTTGGCTCTATTTTGGATTTTACTAAATCAAATTCTTTAACTATTTTGTTTGGAAAAAGCCCTTTAATGTATTCTACGCCTTCCATATTAGTTCGAGCTGTGATATAATTGGCATAATCACTACCCTTATACGTACCTATAAATATATAATCATTCCAAGGCATTACATCTCCACCCTCAATATGTACCTCGTGGGGCGGACGTACTATCTTTTGAGGATTAATCTGTTCCAACACATACTCAATCGCCTCTAATTCTCGTTCCCTATCTGGCAGAATATTAGCCTTGACAAAAGTATCTTCTATCACAAATCCTATATCTCTAGAAAATATTTGGTTATAATCTTCTATAATTCTTGGTCTGTATACTGTTACATCGTATTTTTTCAAAACTTGCTCAAAAGCATCCATCTCCTTTATCATATCGGCTTCTATTGGATAAGTTCCTGCCAAAATATGCTCTAATGACTTCGGATCGTAAGCCTGTTCAGGTGTAGGTGTAGGTCCGTTACTTAAGGCTGTTCCTAACACCACAGCTCTAAGCCTGTTGGTTTCATTCGTTACGTTTAGATTTATCATATACTTTCTATATTTTCGAAAAGACAAAAATACTGAGGTATTTTATAATTTCAAAACAAAAACCACCATTGAAATCGTTTCAACAGTGGTTTTTCCAAAAATTATATATTATGGGTAATTTACTAACTTAAACTCCCCACCATATCTTCGGGTTTTACCCACGCGTCGAAATCTTCGGGCGTAACGTATCCCA
>JAUMYH010000007.1 GCA_030528745.1 Bacteroidota bacterium | reverse complement strand
ATAACACCGATTACCTAAAAGAGATTATTCAAAATTTTTCGTGCGTTTGACCTAATATTTTTATAAAATAATAGATAAAATAAAACTTATAGGACAATTTTCTTTTGTAGTAGAACTATTCTGTGTCAATGAATAATAGCCGTCAGCCTAATACCTCTTTGTTCAAAAAGTTTGCCCAAAATAGAGCAGGATTGTTGAGTGTGGTGTACATTGTTGTAATGGTTTTGATAGCCGTATTTGCCTACTTGATTATTCCTAACAAAACCAAAGATGCCAATCAAGGTGAACTTTCAATCAAAAGTAAGCCCCCAGGTTTTGAGGTTCTTATGCTCGAAATACCTTTAGAAAATCAGAAAAACACGAATGTAAAAGACTATTTTCTAGGAAAGGAGGTTCAATCTGTACAGTATCCTGTTCTGAAGTACGAAATCAACAATGACACACTAATATATATTCCTTACACAGATTCGGCATTGGAGGTAGTCTACAAATTGCCTATGACGGATTTTGACGGAAAAAATCCCATACAAAAAAAGAAGTTTTGGTTAGGCACAGACAAGCAAGGGCGAGATTATCTGAGCAGAATATTGTTAGGAACCAGAGTGTCATTATCAGTAGGAATCGTTTCCGTGTCCATAGCCTTGCTTATAGGCGTTTTTTTAGGAGGTGTTAGTGGTTATTTTGGAGGAAAGGTCGATCAGGGGATTATGTGGTTTGTGAGTGTTTTTTGGTCGATACCCACTATACTGATGGTGGTAGCTATTACTTTGGCTTTAGGAAAAGGATTTTGGCAAGTGTTTTTGGCTATTGGTCTTACGATGTGGGTCGAAATTGCTCGTATTGTACGAGGGCAGGTGTTGAGCGTTAAACAATCGCAGTATGTGATAGCCGCCCAAGCCTTAGGATATTCGCATTGGAGGATTTTACGCAAACATATACTTCCTTCAGTAATACCTTCGATAGTGGTGGTGTCGGCGGCTAATTTCGCTTCGGCAATATTAATGGAAAGCGGTCTTTCTTTTTTAGGACTCGGAGTACAGCCTCCTACATCAAGTTGGGGCATGATGATTAAGGATAGCTATTCAGAAATTTTATTGGGCAAACCGTATTTGGCAATCATTCCAGGTGTAGCAATTTCTACACTAACCTTGTCGTTTATGTTGGTAGGGAACGCTATTAGAGATGTTTTAGATGTTAAAAATTAAATGAAGAATCCAAATCAAATAGTATTGTCCATAGGGAGTAACAAAGGAGATAGACTATCATATATTAACAGGTGTATAGAGCTGATTCATACAACCATTGCTCCTGTAATTCAAGTCTCAAAGGTGTACAAAACGCCCTCGTGGGGCTTTAAGGCAGATGATTTTTATAATTGTGCCTTATGGATATGTTCGGACAAAACACCTCAAGAATTACTAACTGCACTCAAACAAATAGAGGAAAAGCTAGGAAGAACACACAAAACCACCAAAGAATATCAGAGTAGAGAAATAGATATTGACATTGTTTATTATGGTAGTGAGGTAATTGCTCAAAAGGATTTAACAATACCGCATCCGCACATGCAAGATAGACTTTTTGTCTTGAAGCCAATGGCAGATTTACAAATAGATATTATACATCCATTGCTCAATAAATCAGTCCAGCAACTTACAGAAACCACCACAGACACCTCAAGCATAGAGATAGTTTGTGATTTGAACATACCTTTTGCCGAGAACTAACTCTTATCGGATAGTGATATTCTTAATGATTTGATTTTTAGATAATTGGTTTATATTAATCTGCATCAAAGCCTCTTCCTTGTTGTACGAAAGTGTAATGTCTTTTTTTGACGGAATTTGTGTGTTTTTGTTGTTGTTTCGAGTGGTGATAAATATAACCTCGGTTGGGTTGTAATTCTGAAAATCCATATCGAACCAAGATTTATCAAATTCCATAATGATTTCCTCACTATAAGAATCGTTTTGATAAATAGAGTTTTTTAATTTGCTGTACTTATAGTAAACAATCGATTTGTTTTCGTCAATCTTCAGATTATAGGTGTTGTCCGAATTAATGTTTAGCCCTACATTATGCTCAATGTAGAATTTACAATCGCCATTTTCAGGACAAGAAGCAATAACGTTCTTCTCTATATGCGTGGAGCAAGAGGTGAG
Organism: Bacteroidota bacterium; assembly: GCA_030528745.1. Lineage (GTDB taxonomy): Bacteria > Bacteroidota > Bacteroidia > Flavobacteriales > Flavobacteriaceae > Flavobacterium. The sequence goes on along the minus strand of JAUMYH010000007.1, from coordinate 56,634 downwards.
TATGCTTATAAAAAGTAGATTAAGTATAGTGTAAAGCGTTTTCATATTTGTAAATATTAGATGTTTTGCTTTTGTAAAATTCGTTTTACCAATATTGCAAATATAACTAAATAAATAAAGCAAAATAAAGAAATTAAATAAGAATTGTGTATACCAATTATATCGGCAAGTTTTCCTTGTAAGGGTGGAATGATACCCCCTCCCAAAATCATCATAATCAAAAAGGCGGAGCCTTGTGAGGTGTATTTGCCCAATCCCATAAGAGATAAGCTAAAAATGGAAGGCCACATAATACTACAAGCCAATCCACCCGACAAAAATGCGTATATCGCAATCATGCCACTGCTCATAAGTCCAACTACTATACTGGCAATTCCAAGTATAGAAAATAAAAGCAAAGTAGTTGCAGGTTTGTCTTTTGATATAAAAAACAGAATGGTTTGCAACGCCACACATAAACAATAAAGGTACAAAGGACTCATATCATTATCCGAAAGTGTATTGGCAAGGAGTATGATACCAAAGGCTACTTGTGGTACTATTATAAAAGCCCAATTCCTAACCCTGTTGCTCATATTAAACACGTTGATAGCCCCAGTCCAACGTCCTATCATCATACTCCCCCAATATACAGAAATGTATTTGGTGGTTTGACTCACAGTCATATTTCCAAATTTATCAGACTGTAACAAATCGGACAAATTACTACCTATACTAACTTCAACGCCCACATATACAAATATGGCTATCATTCCCAGTATGAGCTGAGGATATTGCATCGCTCCCCAACCTTGCGGATTTTTCTGTGCCTTAAAATAGGCATATCCTAGCCCAATGAGTATGGTTAATAAAGCTCCAAAAAGCCATATAATGCGGTTGTATTCCAATGATGCTAATAGCGTTTGTTCATTAGTAGTATCTAGCGGAATCCAGTTGAAATTGATTGTGAAATCAAATATTCTGATGTGGTGTCCTTCGGTGTATGATACAAATATAGGTACAAACATCACAAGTAGCAAAGCGGTCATTACCAGTAATGTGTAAAGAGCCTTTTTGGATTTTTCTACTTTCGTAAAATTCTTCGTAGGAGGTAATTTTTTTGAAAAATGAAAAATAATAGCAGCTATTACAAACAAAAGTCCTACTCCTGCATAAAGCCACGCTATTTGGTTGATATTTAGGTTTTTGATGTCTTCCGAATTGACAACTTTGGTCGTTCCAAACAGGGCATACCCAACCAACAACGGTCCTATGGTAGTACCTAACGAATTGATACCACCCCCCAAATTAACTCTACTCGCTCCACTTTCGACAGGGCCTAATAGTATGGCAAACGGATTGGCGGCTGTTTGCTGCAACGAAAATCCTAATGCAACAATAAATAGTCCAACCAAAATAAGCCAATACAAAGATAATTGTACAGCCAAAATCATAATGGTACTTCCGAAAGCGGAAAATAAAAGTCCAAAAATGATGCTGTTTTTATATCCCCATTTACCAATCAAATCAATGCCCGATAGTGTTCCTATACCGAACAGAATCAATGACCCAATATAGTAGGCTGTGTAAAAAGCAAAGTCTATCAGTTGAGATTGAAATTGATCCAACGAAAAATAACTCTTGCAAAAAGGTATGAAAATATTATTCCCTGCAGCAATAAAACCCCAAAAGAAAAAAACAATAACCAAAGTGTATAGGGCTTGGTAATTGGTCTTGGTTAGATTATTCATCTGATACTTTATTATGATATTTCTAAAAATCTTTATAATTTTGGCAACACAAAAATAATTAATACATTTACTAAAAAAAACAATTCAATGAAAAAACTATTTTTATCCCTATCAATACTCATTTTGGTTGCTTGTAGTCCAAAAATAGCATCACAAGAAATTTCTGTTGAAGAGTTTAGTGAATTGTTGGCGGAAAATCAAGATTTACAGATTTTAGATGTGCGTACATTAGGCGAATTTGCCCAAGGACACATCAAAGGAGCGAAGAATCATCATGTGTACGATAAGAATTTTTTGGATAACATACAGTATTTGGACAAATCCAAACCTGTGTATGTGTATTGCAAAGTTGGAGGACGTTCTGCTGAGGCAGTAGAAGAATTGAAAAATAATGGCTTCCAGAAGGTTTACGACCTTTCGGGCGGAATTATGCAGTGGAAAGAAAAAGGATTTGATATACAAACAACAAACAAATGATAAATTTTAACGGAAATATAATTCCGAAGGCAACCAATCAACTCTACAACAATAGGGCGTTTTTGTTTGCCGATGCTGTATTCGAAACACTAAAAGTGGTAGAAGGTAAGGTGCTTTTTCTAGAAGACCACTATTTTAGATTGATGTCTTCAATGCGAATTATGCGAATGGAAATTCCAATGAATTTTACAATGGAATTTCTTGAAACACAAATAGTAAATATTGTTGCCGTGATGCCTTCGAGTCCGAGTCATAGGGTTCGTGTTACCGTGTATCGCAATGCAGAGGGTTTGTACTGCCCCAAAGGCAAAGATGTAGGTTATATAATTGAAAGTAAGCCTCTTGATAACGCTCTGTATGAAATAAAAAATCAAGTTTATGAGGTAGAGTTGTACAAAGATTTTTATTTGCCCAAACACTTGCTTTCAAGTATTAAATCAACAAACAAAACCCTTAATATAACAGCGAGTATTTTTGCCGAAGAAAACGATTATCAAAATGTATTGCTGATAAATGAAAGCAAAAATGTGGTTGAGGCTACCAACGCCAACCTCTTTATGCTTAAAGATGGCAAACTCATCACGCCACCGCTATCGGAGGGTGCAGTAGCTGGAATATTACGCAAACAAATCCTTACGGTATTGGCAAAGCAAATAGAAGTTCCCCTAATCGAAGACATCATATCGCCTTTTGATTTGCAAAAAGCAGACGAATTATTCCTTACTAACGTAATTGCAGGAATTATCCCAATTATCAAATACCGAAAAAAAGAATACAAAAATGATTTTGCCAAATTACTTTTAGAAAAACTGAATACACTTTTGGCAAAATAGAAAAATAAAAAAATATGAGCTTAGACGTTCAGAAAATCCGTAAAGATTTTCCAATTTTAGAAAGAAATATAAAAAAATATCCGTTAGTATATTTTGACAATGGGGCTACCTCACAAAAACCATTGCAAGTCATTAATGCTATTGAAGAGTATTATAAAGACTACAACGCCAATATTCATCGTGGCGTACATACCCTAAGCCAAATAGCCACAGACAAATATGAAGAGGCAAGGGGCAAAATTCAACAATATATCAACGCCTCCGAACCTGCCGAAGTGCTTTTTACTTCAGGTGCCACCGAAGGAATCAATTTGATAGCCAGTGGTTTAGACGCGTTTGTGAATAGTGGAGATGAAATCATTATCTCACACCTAGAGCATCATTCCAATATCGTGCCATGGCAAATGCTCTGCCAACGGACAGGAGCTGTATTACGAGTAATCCCAATTAACCAACAAGGCGAACTTATATTAGAGGAATACTACAAAATGCTTTCTCCAAAGGTTAAAGTGGTGTCGGTCAATCACGTATCGAATGCACTCGGAATCATTAATCCAATTCAAGAGATAGTTCAAAAAGCTAAAGAGGTAGGTGCTATAACCCTTGTCGATGGAGCTCAGGCGGTGGCTCATTTACAACCCGATGTACAAGCTATAGGCTGTGATTTTTATGCTTTTTCAGGACATAAAATGTGTGGACCTACTGGGGTAGGAATACTTTACGGAACCAGAGTCAAACTAGAACAACTTCCTCCTTATAAGGGTGGAGGCGAGATGATTAAGCAAGTAACCTTCGAGAAAACAACCTATGCCGATATTCCTCACAAATTCGAGGCTGGTACGCCCAATATCGTTGGAGGAATAGGACTTGGAGTGGCAGTGGATTATTTGCAAAGCATTGGCATCAAAAATATCGAATCTTACGAGCAAGAACTCTTAAACTACGCAACACAAGAATTGTCCAAAGTACCTAATTTGCATATTTACGGCAATGTAAAACACAAAGTTTCGGTTATTTCATTCAATATCAAAGGTTTACATCCGTACGATGTTGGCTCGATTATTGATAATATGGGGATAGCAGTGCGTACAGGACACCATTGTACACAGCCTATAATGAATTTTTTTGATATACCTGGCACTATTCGGGCTTCATTGGCATTTTATAACACCAAAGACGAGGTAGATCGATTGGTGGAGGCACTTAACAAAGCCGTGAAGATGTTAAGTTAATTAAAAAAAGATTTTTTAGCCTTATTTAGAATAAAATAATTTAACTTTGTAACCTAATTTAAAATTTTTTGAAATATGAAAACACTTGTTATTGCAATAATTACACTTTTGAGTATTACTACCGACAGATGTTCCAATGCCGATAAAAAAATGGCTCAAAATATGGCAGTAGAGTATGATATATTTACTCGTGGAAGTTTCGACAAAACCATTCTTAAAAAAGATTCGGTAGTGATTATAGATAAAATTTCGGACAATCAGGTTCAAAGTTACGCTCTTTCGGATCAGGAGTGGAAAGATGTTATCGCGGAGGTCAAAAAGATAGACCGAAATAAGTTGAAGGAATATAAAGCACCTACCAACAACCGATACACAGACGGAACAAAAGCAGCTCAACTCAGAGTGATTTATCAAGATCAAGTATACCAAACCGACCAATTTGACCGAGGTAATCCGCCTTCAGAACTCAAAAGTTTGGTAGATAAGGTTGATAATATCTATAAAAAATATAAAAAATAATGAGTATCAAAACAATTCAAGGAGAGCTTATAGAAGAGTTCTCTTTTTTTGACGACTGGGAACAGAAATATGAATATATTATAGATTTGGGCAAATCGCTCCCAATCATCAGTTCAGAATACAAAACAGACCAATATCTGATACGTGGTTGTCAAAGTAGAGTGTGGCTCAATGCTGAAGAAAAAGACGGACGTATCTACTTTACAGCCGATAGTGATGCCATTCTGACAAAGGGGATTATAGCCATTATGGTAAGGGTGTTTTCAGGAAGTACCCCAAGCGAAATTCTTGATGCCTCTTTGGATTTCGTAGATCAGATAGGACTCAAAGAACACCTCTCACCAACTCGTGCCAATGGTTTGGTGTCGATGATAAAACAAATTAAAATGTATGCTCTGGCATTTGAATCAAAAAACAAAAATTAAATCATGGAAGAGTATAATGATGATATGAGTTTTGGCGAAGAGATTGTTAAGGTGCTCAAAGGAATTTACGACCCCGAAATTCCTGTCGATATATACGAACTCGGACTGATATACGATGTAATGGTAAACGAGGATTTTGACGTAAAAATCGTAATGACATTAACCTCGCCAAATTGTCCTGTAGCAGAATCGCTTCCTCAAGAAGTACAACAAAAAATCCGAGCTATAGATAGGGTGAAATCTGTGGAAATAGAGCTTACTTTTGATCCGCCTTGGTCTAAAGACCTAATGAGCGAGGAAGCCAAATTTGAACTCGGAATGCTGTAATTATGGAAGGAGAAATCGTAAATAGAGTAGCAAATAGCTCATTGCAAATATTTGACCTTGAAGATTTTTATCCAAAAGATAACATTGTAGGAATTGATATTTCGGTGTGGTTGTTCGAGGGCGTAATCCTTAAGGAAAAAGAATTCAGATCAGCCCTGTTGGCACACGATTGGACTCAATATCAAAAAGCAAACGTATATTTGTATTGCTCTACAGATGCCATTATTCCAGCGTGGACTTATACCTTAGTGGCAACTTTTCTATCGCCTTACGCCCTAAATATTCGCATCGGTACAAAAAACGAACTTATAGAAGCCTTATATGTCCGTATTTTAAATGAATTGGATTATTCCGTTTATCAAGACAAACTTGTGCTTATAAAAGGTTGTGCCAAGTATGATATTCCGCAAAACGCTTATGTTTTGGCTTGTCAGAAAATGATAAAACACGCCAAATCAGTAATGTACGGCGAGGCTTGTTCTACCGTACCGCTTTACAAACGAAAATAGTTTCCATTCAAGAGCAAAGGCAAATACTTTTGCTCTTTTTGCTTTTTTAGAAATAAGACTACACTAATTAATGTGTAAAAATCTCTGATAATGCTTTTCAGAGTTGTTTAAAATGTGTTTGATGATATTGGTCGATTAGAATCTTTTTTATATCTTCCCCAAAAAATAGTATTTTTGTTTTATGCAGAATGATTTTTTAAAAAACTCAATCGAATATCTTAAAGGAATGGGGTCGCAGAGGGCGACAGTACTACAAAAGGAACTCGGAATATATACTTTTGCCGATTTGTTGAACCTTTTTCCGTACAAATATATTGATAAAACGGCATATTATAAAATCAATCAGTTAAGTCCGCAACATACCGTAGAGGTACAAATTGTAGGAAAGTTTGTAGGATTAAAAATGGTAGAACAAAAGAGGGGCAAACGCCTTGTGGCAGCCTTTGTCGATGATACAGGGCAAATGGAAGTGGTCTGGTTCAATGGACACAAATGGATTAAGGAGCATCTCAAACCTAACGAAGTATATGTTATCTTTGGCAAGGTAAATCTTGTAAATGGCACTTTTTCGATGCCCCATCCCGAAATGGAACTGCTTTCAGAGCATAAAAAAAACGTCCAGATAGCCCTGCAACCAGTATATCCCTCTACCGAGTTGTTAAGCAAAAGAGGAATTACTTCCAAATTGATACACAAATGTATCTATCAGATTTTTGTCGAATTACATCAGCCCTTTGCCGAAACACTACCCAAAACAATAGTCGATAAATACCAGCTGATAGACAAAAATCAAGCGTCTTTTAATATTCATTTTCCGCAAAATTCCGATTTATTAGCCAAAGCCCAATTCCGCCTCAAGTTTGAAGAACTTTTTTTTATACAACTCAGGCTCGTGTCTCAAAATTTTGTCCGCAAACACAAAACCAAAGGACATTTGTTTGATACGGTAGGGACGTATTTTAACACCTTTTACAAACAATACCTGCCTTTTCCGCTGACTCAAGCCCAAAAAAGAGTAATCAAGGAAATACGTGCCGATTTGGGTACTGGGGCTCAAATGAACAGATTGTTACAAGGCGATGTCGGCTCAGGCAAAACCATCACTGCCTTTATGATTATGTTGTTAGCCATTGACAATGGTTATCAGGCTTGTATAATGGCTCCTACCGAAATACTCGCTACACAACACTATCACGGAATCAACTCTTGGATGCAACAATTGGGGCTTAATGTAGCCCTGCTTACAGGCTCTACCAAAACCAGCGAACGCAAACAAATTCATCAACAATTGCAAGACGGTTCGCTACATATTATTGTAGGTACTCACGCTTTGCTCGAAGATGTAGTGCAGTTTCACAATTTAGGAATTGCCATTATAGACGAACAACATCGTTTTGGAGTGGCACAACGCTCTAAACTTTGGAAGAAAAACACCATTCCGCCACATATCTTGGTTATGACCGCTACGCCCATTCCGCGTACTTTAGCCATGAGCCTCTACGGAGATTTAGACGTATCGGTAATTGACCAATTACCAGCAGGAAGAAAGCCAATCAAAACCCTGCATAAATACGATAATTTCCGTTCTACATTGTATCAGTTTATAAAAGACGAAATACAAAAAGGAAGACAAATATATGTGGTGTATCCGTTGATTCAAGAATCTGAAAATATGGATTATAAAGATTTGTACGAAGGATACGAAAATCTTAAAAGAATATATCCAGAACCTCAGTACAAAATAAGTATGGTACACGGACAGATGAAACCCGCCGAAAAAGAAGAGCAAATGCAAGAATTTTTGCAAGGAAAAACGCAGATTATGGTGGCTACTACCGTAATAGAAGTGGGCGTAAACGTACCCAACGCCAGTGTTATGGTTATAGAAAGTGCCGAAAGATTTGGGCTTTCTCAATTGCATCAATTACGAGGTCGTGTAGGTAGAGGAGCCGAACAAAGTTATTGTATTTTGATGACTTCCGTAAAACTATCTGCTGATAGCAAAGTGCGAATGGATACTATGGTACAAACCAACGATGGTTTTGAAATAGCCGAGGTAGACCTTAAACTTCGTGGGCCGGGCGATTTAATGGGAACGCAACAAAGCGGGGTGTTGAATTTGAAAATTGCCGATATAGTTAAAGATAGACACATATTATCTTTGGCAAGAGCCTCAGCCTTTGATGTTTTAAAGGCAGATCCCTCGCTATCTACTCCAGAAAACGCTACTACCCGTATTGTTTATAACCGAATGATGGCTCAAAATAATTGGAATAAAATTAGTTAGTACAGAGAAACAAAAGGCTATCCAAAAGGATAGCCTTTTTTGATGTTATCTTTGTTGAGCCTTTCTCTTTTTTTGAGTAAAATAATCTATAATAAACAGTACTAATACTATAACAAAGCCAAATATCAAAGAATCGTAGATTAATGAAACAAATATTTTGTTTGAAACCTCAACGTTCTCATCAAAATAATTCCACTTTAGATTCGAGATTAATTTTACAAAAGCCGTTGCAAGAATATAAACCACAAATAGTCTAGTTTTTTTAAAAATGTTATTTTTCATAGCTGACAAAACTTAAATGATATTTTTTAGTTAATAAAACCGATACACATATTCATTCGGTATATATTGAATTCAAAGGTATATATTTTTTAGAAAAGAACAATAGCTCACAAATATTTTTTTGTATTTCTGAATAATTCTGTGATATTTGGCAGAGGTAAAAGTCCCAAAAATGTTTTGGGAACTTTGCTAAAATGCTTTAAAATCGTCTTAAAACGTGGCGAATCCAAACAAAATAAAAAAGTCAGGATAAGTTCAGTGTTTAAAAATAAGGCTAGTTTGAGGGTAGTATGTTTAGAATGATTCTATAAAAGAGGAGTTGAAGCGAAAATTTAATAAAAAATATTTGATAAGTAAAAATATATTTTTAACTTTGGGGAGTAATAATTTTAAACGTATAATATCATGAAAAAACTTTTACTTTTAGGAACCCTAGTAATAGGAGGTTTAACGACAAACGCTCAAACAACTCTTTTTTCAGATGATTTTGAGTCTTATGAAAACTTTGAGTTCAATCAAGTAGGTGATTGGACATTAATAGATCAAGATGGTGCTCAGCAATATGGTTTTCAAGGTGTTGCTTTCCCTGGTGAAGGGCAACCAAAGGCATTTGTTGTATTTAATTCAACAGCAACACAACCACCTTTATCCGTGAGTGCTACTGATGATTGGACTGCACGTTCAGGCGAAAAAGCTATGGTGGCTTTTGCTAGTGTGGATGCCGTAAATAACGATTGGATGATTACTCCAGCAATCACGCTTGGAAGTGAAGGGAATCGTTTGAGTTTTTGGGCTAAGGCAGCAAATAGTACATATGGTGCTGAGCAATTTAATGTTCGTATAGCTACTGAAATACAAGATTTGAATAGTTTTAATACCATAGCTTCAGTTACAATTACCGAAAGTCTTGTTTGGACAGAGTACACTTACAATTTAGATGATTATGTAGGACAAACAGTTTATCTTGCTATTCAGTGTGTGTCAAATGATCAATTTGGTTTTGTAGTAGATGATTTTTCTGTAACTACGGGTAATACTGTATCTGTGGATAGCTATTTGGCTAGTCAATTTACGGTATTCCCTAATCCAGTTAATGATGTGTTAAGCATATCTAACACACTTGGAGCAGAAATTAACGCAATTTCAGTTACAGACATCAACGGAAGAGTAGTTAAACAAATCAATGCAAATGTAGAGCAAGTTAATGTATCTGACCTTAACGCAGGTGTTTATTTCCTAAACATCAATTCTACAGAAGGTAACCTAACTAAGAAAATCGTTAAAAAATAATTTAGTGGTTATATAAATCTCAAAAAGGCTGTCCTCTTGGGTGGCCTTTTTTCTTTTGTTAAAATATTGAGCATTATCTTGTTAAGTTAGGTTTTTTGAGGTGCAAATATCAATATTTTGCGGAGTGTCAATATAGTATTTACATCTATCTTATCTAAAATTTTTAAACAAACAACGCAAAATCATAATGTTAAAATTAATGTTTATTTAGTTTTTCAAAATAATGTTTTGTTGCTATCTCTAAAATAAGTATTTTTACCCTCAATCAAATTATTAAATATTTAATGTATGAGTGAAATTACCAATTCTAACTTCTTTCAAACCAAAGTATTAGGACACCCTTCGGGCTTGTTTGTGTTGTTTTTTACCGAAATGTGGGAACGATTCTCTTTCTACGGTATGCGTGTATTGTTGATAAACTTCCTTACAATGGCGGTAATCGGTGTAAATCCCGGTTGGGAGTGGTCTTCTGAAAATGCAACTGCCCTTTTCGGTACGTATGCTATGCTTTTGTATATAGCCCCTATATTTGGAGGTATTATAGCCGATAAATATATAGGCTATCGGTGGGCAATCGTTATCGGTTCTATCATCATGACACTCGGACACGCATCAATGGCGTTCGATACCGAGTTTTCGCTCTATTTAGGATTAGGGTTATTGGTTATCGGAACAGGTTTTTTCAAACCCAATATGACCTCTATTTTGTCCGAGATGTATAAATCCTTTCCTGAAAAAAAAGACGGTGCATATACCATATTTTATATGGGGGTTAATGCTGGTGCTTTTTTTGGAATGATGCTCTGTGGTTATGTAGCAGAGCATGTGGGTTGGCATTGGGGATTCGGACTTGCAGGAATATTTATGTTGTTGGGAACGTTGCAATTTTGGTTGGCAAAACCGCTTTTTGGTACCATTGGCGAAGTACCCAAAAAAGATAAACAAACAACGCAAACCGCCCAAATCTCGGACAATCCAGAAGACAAACTCAATCCGTTTACACTATCCGACAAAATTTTTATACTTATCACCGTACTAATCGGATTGGCTTATGCCATTAATGACCCATTGGCGAAGATAGGAAATATAGATTTGTTCAAACATCTGCAAATAGGAACGCTAAAAGGACAAAATGTCGCTATTATATTTGCCTTAGTGGTGTTTTTTACCCTTGTAATTCGCCGTCTGATGCGTTATGCCAAAGTGGTGCGTCAGCGTATGATAGCAGTTATTATCTTTGCCTTTTTTGTGGTGTTTTTCTGGATGAGCTTTGAACAAGGAGCGACCTCATTGGTGCTTTTTGCTCGTGATAATACACAACGTATATTATCAGGTAATTCAGCTCTGATATTCAATATTGTAAATACAATTCTTACCATAGCTCCGTTGTTTATTATATCGTGGGTACTCTTTTTGTTGGCAAAACAAACCATAAAAAAGATTTTTTGGTCAAATGTTACCTTGTTTGCGTGTTTTCTTTTGGTTTGGGCAGCGGCTATTTGGATGTTGAACAAGGACTGGACTTCTTATGCTTACAAGGTCAATTACACCACACAACTTGCAAAAGGTGCTAATGATAATCCAGTAGAGGAGTCTACGGTAATTATTACTCGAGAAAAATTAGATTTAGGACAGCAAATTCGCATACATCAAGAGGCAGGAGGCAAATACGTATATCTGACTCCAGAACAGGATTCCAAAATCAAAAGTGATTACGCTTCAAAGGGTAAAGAATCCAAAATAGTCGATGCTGAGGTAACCGAAATACGAGACAATCAGGTCGAAATTACTGTTTCGTGGTTCTCAATCCTTAATTCGTTTTTTATAATTGCTTTTGCATCGTTTGTGTCAAGAATTTGGGACTCCAAATATAACCCTCCAGCGGCGTACAAATATGGTTTAGGGCTTATTATTATGGCTATAGGTTTTGGATTGTTAGCTTACGGTTCGCATGGTGTTCAAGAGGGCGTACGTGTAAGTATGGTGTGGCTCATTTTGGCGTATTTGTTCCATACTCTGGGTGAGTTGTGCCTCTCGCCTGTGGGGTTAAGTTATGTGTCCAAATTAGTTCCAACCAGAATGATAGCCTTTATGTTCGGTATGTGGTATCTGGCAATTGCTATCGGAAATAAATTGGCAGCAACACTTGGTGGACAAATCGAAAATATAACCAAAGAATATTCACTGAGTACCTTCTTCCTGATTTTTACCATTATTCCGATGGTGGCAGGGGTGTTAATAATGATGTTAAATCCTGTGTTGAAAAAATTAATGCACGGAATAAAATAAAATTGGTACAACTATTGATAAAGTTTTTTGTGAAATAATAAAAATTAAATATAATAATGAAAAAGAATTTTTTGACAATACTATTTGTATTGATAGGATTGGGAACTTCGTATGCTCAAAGTATTAATTGGGTAAGTTTTGAAAAGGCTTTAGAAATGCAGAAAAAAAATCCAAAAAAGATTTTTATGGACGTATATACCGATTGGTGTGGACCTTGTAAAATGCTAGATGCTCAAACTTTCAAAAATCCAGATGTGGTAAAATATATTAACGAAAATTATTATGCAGTAAAGTTTAACGCCGAGGGTAACGAATCGGTAACCTATATGGGTAATACTTATACAAATCCGCTATATGTTGAGGGCAAAACAGGTCGTAATGGTGTACATCAGCTTACAAGTGCTTTAGGAGTTAGTGCCTATCCGACTATGATTTTCTTTGACGAAAAAGGAACAATAATTTCGCCTATCAAAGGGTTTCATAAAGCCAAAGAAATCGAAATTTACTTGAAAGTGTTCGCTAAAGATGAATACAAAAAGTTAGATACCCAACAGAAATGGGAAGAATATCAGAAAAATTTTAAAGGAACTTTTGCAGGATAATGAAATTATAATTATCTTTGATAAATGTTTTACTAACCTTTAAATTTATATTTGATGAAAAAGATATTATTTATTGCATTGGCAGTGTTTAGTTTAGGAATTTATGCTCAAAATGGTAATCCTAACAAAGTTGAAGAGTTGTCAAACCTGAAATCTAAAGAAATCTTGAGAATGATAGGAACTGATGATGAGGTTAAATTTTTGAAAATCAGAGAGGTTATATATTCTGTTAATAAAGAAGTAGCCAATAACCCAGGCTTATCACAAGCTCGTAAACAAGTTCTGCACGACAATTTAGAGTATAAACTCAGAGAGGCATTAAGTCCAAAAGAAGCAGATGTGATATTCTCTAATAAAGAGTTTGTTAAGTCGCTTATAACGGAATAATTTGTGCCAAATAACGAATCTAAAAAGAGTGAAAATGTATGTTTTTTCGCTCTTTTTTGTTATACAAATAATTTATTTTTCAGAAGTAAATAATTAATTGCTGATGAACCGAAAAAAGTGTTTTTTTAAGTGTATTGTTGGGTAGATTGTATAATTATGTATATATTTGCCTATCAAAAAATAACATAACTTTTTATAAATAAATCTTATGGAACAAAATCTTTATGAACAAGAACTATCCTATCAAACAGATAGGCGTAAGGCTGGGGTTGAACTTATTAAAATTATTAGTGATTTATGGTACGATAAATCGATAGAATTGGTATTCTTCAGAAATCAATTGATTGATCGTAGCGTGAGTGATATCCTTAATTTACATGGATACGCTAGAGAATTTGTGGGTAAAAATATCAGCGTTTTTGACACCGTAGAAATAGCAAGAGAAATCCTTTCACTAGACCTTCCTCATGCTAGATTAGACGTAGGTAAACTCACTTACGAATACCATATTTCAGACAATAAATATCCTGATGCTAAATCTTTTGTTGAAGATAAGTTAAGAGACGCTAAGGATTTTGTAAACAACAAACCTAAAGATGTAGTACTTTACGGATTTGGACGTATTGGACGTTTGTTGGCTCGAGAGTTAATGAACAAAATGGGTAAGGGTACGCAACTCAGACTTCGTGCTATTGTGGTACGTGGTGAGGTAGACGAAAAGAATATAGAAAAAAGAGCCTCTCTTTTAAGACATGATTCTGTACATGGAGATTTTAATGGTTCAGCAATTGCCGACCCAGAAAATAAATGCCTGTTAATTAATGGTACAAGTGTACAGATAATTTCGGCTAACGCCCCAGAAGAAATAGATTATACAGCTTACGGGATCGAAGATGCTCTTGTAATTGACAATACAGGAGTGTTCAAAACAGAGCAGGATTTAGCTCGTCATCTTAAAGCAAAGGGAGCATCAAAAGTGTTGCTTACAGCTCCAGGCAAAGGAGTGCCAAATATTGTGTATGGTGTAAACCACGAAGAATACAAACCAGATGAAGTAGATATCTTCTCGGCAGCTTCTTGTACAACTAACGCCATCACTCCAATTCTAAAAGTGATAGAAGATAATTTGGGTGTGGTAAAAGGACATCTAGAAACAATCCATGCCTATACTAACGACCAAAATCTTGTGGATAACTTCCATAAAAAATACCGTAGAGGTCGTTCTGCCGCTCTGAATATGGTTATCACCGAAACAGGGGCTGGTACGGCTGTGGCAAAGGCTATTCCAAGTCTGTTAGGCAAATTAACTTCAAACGCTATCCGTGTGCCAGTTCCAAATGGTTCGTTGGTGGTATTAAGTCTCGAAGTAGGTAAGAGTACAACCAAAGAGCAGGTTAATGAACTTATGAAAAAATATGCCCTAGAAGGCAAACTGGTAGAGCAAATCAAATATTCGATAAATAACGAATTGGTATCTTCAGATATAGTGGGTACTTCTGCACCTTCTATTTACGATAGCAACGCCACAATCGTAACGCCAGAAGGCAAAAATATGGTGTTGTATATTTGGTACGATAATGAGTATGGATACAGCCACCAAGTGGTACGATTGGCTCGTTATATAGCTAAAGTACAGCGTTATGTATATTATTAATAGAGGTTAGTATGTTTGTTAATACAAGAAGTTTTCCTGGGTTTGGGAAGACTTCTTGTTTTTTCTGATACTTCCACACATTGTTAAGGGGAGCAAACCACATATTGGTTTAGATGAATCAAAAAGCTGATTGCCCCAAAATGAAATCCCCCATTTTGACCAATCAAAACAAGAAGATAAATTTTACCTTCACATTTATATCATTACTCACCTCAATCGGCAAAGTGAGCAATCCTTTTGGATTGAATACAGAATAAAATGGCATAAAAAACAACATTTACTAAGCAATATGTTTTTTAAATTGCGTTTTTTGGAGTACTTTTGTCGGTAAATAATATATTTCTATGGGTAAACTTTTGATTGTAGGCACTGTAGCCTTCGATAGTGTCGAAACGCCGTTTGGTTCAGCTTCAAACATTTTGGGTGGAGCCGCTACTTATATTGCTCTCGCTGCCTCTAATTTTGACGTAGATGCTGCGGTGGTAAGTGTGGTCGGAGAAGATTTTCCGAAAAAACATACAGATTTATTTACAAATAGAGGCATTGACATAACCGCCCTCGAAGTTGTCAAAGGAGGTAAGTCTTTCTTTTGGAGTGGGAGGTATAACAATGATATGAACACTCGCCAAACTTTAGAAACACAGCTTAACGTATTGGCAGACTTTAACCCCATAGTCCCAGAGCAATACAAAGATGCTCGTATACTGATGCTCGGCAATCTACACCCTCAAATACAGCTCGACGTAATCGGTCAAATGACCAAACGACCAGAGCTGATAGTACTCGATACTATGGACTATTGGATGGAAAACGCTTGGGACAAACTAATGGAAGTTATCACCAAGATTGATGTCCTAACAATCAACGACCAAGAAGCCAGACAACTAACCAAGGAGTACTCTTTGGTCAAAGCCGCTCAAAAGATAATGAAAATGGGGGTCAAATATGTAGTAATCAAAAAGGGCGAACACGGTGTGCTTTCCTTCTTCGAGGATTCCATATTCTTTGCCCCAGCACTGCCGCTCGAAGAAGTTTTCGACCCAACAGGGGCAGGTGATACCTTTGCAGGAGGTTTCACGGGCTATCTCGCCCAAAGCGACACTATAGACTTCGAAACTATCAAGAATGCAATCATATTCGGCTCTAATATGGCTTCGTTTTGTGTCGAAAAATTCGGAACGGAACGAATGATAAACCTAACCAAGCCCGAAATATACCGAAGATTGCTCCAGTTCAAAGAACTCACACAGTTTGAAATTAGCATAGAAGAATAGCAACTATACAACGGTATAGCATACTTTGTAAATAAATATAATTGTGCTAAATTTGGACTGTTTTTCCAAGAGCATAGATATTGAAAACAAAACTTTGGGAAAAACAAATTAATGCTCAAAAAAGATAATAGACTAAATATAAAAAGCCTTCTAAAAGAACAATAAATCCGATGAGTGATAGTATTAAACATGAATGTGGTATCGCAATATTAAGATTGCTAAAACCATTAGAGTATTACAAAGAAAAATATGGCTCTGCCTTCTACGGAATCGAGAAAATGTACCTCCTGATGGAAAAACAACACAACAGAGGACAAGACGGAGCAGGACTTGCCAGTATTAAGTTTGATATGAAGCCCGGAGAGCGATACATATCTCGAATAAGGTCCAATCAGGCAATGCCGATTCAAGACGTTTTTGTGCAAATCAACCAAAGAATAAATGGTGTTTTGGACGAAATACAATCCGATGAACTCAAAAATGACATCACCTACCTCAAACAAAATGTCCCTTACATAGGTGAGCTATTCCTCGGACACGTACGATACGGCACTTACGGACAAAATTCTATCGAAAATGTACACCCTTTCCTCAGAACGAACAATTGGCCACACCGCAATCTGATTGTGGCAGGGAATTTCAATATGACCAACGTCAAACAATTGTTCAACAATCTGGTAAACTTAGGAATGCACCCCAAAGAAATGTCCGACACAGTTACTGTGATGGAAAATATAGGACACTTCCTTGACGACGAAGTATCAGACCTGTATCTGGAGTGCAAAGCCGAGGGCATAAGCAAAAAAGACGCTTCGGCGGAAATAGCCGCAAGGTTGAATATAGGTAAAATGCTCAGAAGAGCATCAAAATATTGGGACGGCGGATACGCTATGGCAGGAATGTTAGGACACGGAGATGCCTTCGTGCTGAGAGATCCCGCTGGTATCAGACCCGCATTCTACTACCAAGATGACGAGGTAGTCGTGGTGGCTTCTGAAAGACCCGTAATCCAAACCGCATTCAACATTCCTTTCGATACCATCAAGGAAATCACACCCGGTAACGCCCTAATAATACGCAAAAACGGACACATATACCAAGAAGAAATAAACCCAAGGCTACCCCTAAAAGCCTGTAGCTTCGAGAGGATATATTTCTCAAGAGGTAGTGATGCCAAAATATACCAAGAAAGAAAGAATCTGGGCAAACTGATATTCCCAGAAATCCTCAAAACAATCAATTATGATACCGACAATACCGTGTTTTCATACATTCCTAACACGGCAGAGGTATCATTTTTCGGACTCGCGGAAGCCGCTAACGACTATCTGAACCAACGAAAACAGCAACAGATTCTCCAAAATATCGATAAGCTGTCTCAAGAAAGAATCAATCAAATCCTTTCGGAGCGAATCAGAACCGAGAAAATAGCCATCAAAGATGCCAAACTCCGAACTTTTATAACCGCAGACAACTCTCGCAACGATTTGGTGGCTCACGTGTACGACATCACTTACGGCGTGGTTAAGCCAACAGACAATTTGGTGATTATTGACGATAGCATCGTAAGAGGAACTACACTCAAAAAGAGCATCATCAAGATGCTCGACAGACTCAATCCGAAGAGAATAGTAATCGTGTCATCAGCTCCGCAAATCAGATACCCCGATTGTTACGGTATAGATATGTCTAGAATAGGCGACTTCGTGGCGTTCAGAGCAGCACTCGAACTCCTCAAAGAAAGTGGACAACAAAACAGAATCGAAGAAGTGTACCAAAAATGTAAACAACAAGAAAACATATCCGACAATCAGGTTGTAAATTACGTTAAGGAAATCTATCAGGGCTTCACCGATGAGCAAATATCAGATAAAATAGCACAAATGGTAGCTCCTGACGACCTCAAAGCAGAGCTAAAGGTCATATTCCAGTCCGTAGAAAACCTCAACAAGGCATGTCCTGAGAATCTCGGAGATTGGTACTTCACTGGCAACTATCCAACCCCTGGGGGGAATAGAGTGGTCAATCAAGCATTCATCAATTTTTACGAAGGTAATAAACAAAGAGCTTATTAAATAAACATCAATTCATCTTCATCAAAACAGCACAGATAGCAATATTTGTGTTGTTTTTTTGTTATAAGAATAACCAGAACGTACCCCAAATCCATTAACCCCATAGCACAAAGATTATGAAAAAGCTACTCATTTTGCTGTTGCTATTCGTGAATATAGGTCTAAACGCCCAAAAACACCAGTGGAACAGAATGGCTCTAAGTACCGAATACCGATATTTAGGACGCAACGTATTGGGGCTCGGACTCGAATACCGCGTACCTCATAAGGACGAAATGACATTCAACATAGGGGCAAAGGCATTCTATACCCACCTAAACGGAACACCCAAAATAGTCCCACAAATCAACGCCGAATATGGTATGATACTACTCGGAGGCATATCCATCACGCCCTACGCCATAGAACCTCAGGTTAGTTTCAATTTTATGAATTTACTGGCAATAAACACAGGATATGCTATCCCTATAGACAAAAACAACTATTTCAGAGGGATAACTTTTGGTATAAAAATAAACATAGGCGTTAGCCGAGACTCCCAGTATTACCAAAAATTTGATGTCGGATTTTAAAGAGGATTCTAAAAATGAAAAAACAAGAACAAAGCCCTATTTTTGAAATAAATAATATCCCAACCAATCAAACAAACACGCAATAAAGAAACCAAAATCCTTAAGCTATGAACATTCGTAACCTATCCGAAAACAACAGTATACTCAATCACTTTCTCAATCAGATTAGAGATGTAAAAATACAAACCGACTCCATGCGATTCAGACGTAATATAGAACGCATAGGAGAGATAATGAGCTATGAAATAAGCAAAAATCTAAACTATAAAGCACTACAAGTACAAACGCCCCTCGGAGTAAAACACACCAATACTATTGCCGACAAAATTGTCGTTTGCTCGGTGCTACGTGCTGGATTAGCACTACATCAGGGCTTTTTGAATTACTTTGACGATTGTCAAAATGGCTTTGTGGCTGCGTACAGATACCACCCCAATAACGACAGCCAATTTGAAATAAGGTTCGAATACCAAGCCTTGCCAGACATATCAGACAAAATACTCTTGTTGGTAGACCCTATGATAGCTACAGGACAATCGTTGGTGGTGGTTTGTCAAGATATTTTTCAAAAATATTCCCCAAAGGAGGTACACATAGCCTCTGTAATTGCTGCCCCTGAAGGCATTGCCTACCTACAGAATCACTTGAAGGGCAATATCAACCTTTGGACAGCAGCTATTGACGATAAACTGAATAACCAAAAATACATAGTGCCAGGATTGGGCGATGCAGGAGACCTCGCTTACGGCACCAAAATATAAAAAAGAATATGAACAATTGGATAATTTGGCTCGTGTGCTTGGTGTCGGTAGTGCAATATAGCACCGCTCAAAACACCACAGAACAACCCATACTCCCTAAAAAGCAAACACAAAAATCAGGCTTCTTTAAGTGGTTGTGGGGCGAACACTACCGAGAGTTGTACGCCCAACCAATAAGGCTACAATACAACCCCAAACATCAGGACATTAACGCCCAGCCATATATCGACCGATTTCCCTACTACCAACACTTCGAAGGGTTTCAAGACTTGTATCACGAGGAACTCTATCACGACACCTATCTCAACCAGCTCCTCACCGATACCTATACCATGCACTATCCCCTCGCCTCCATACTTACCGATGCCCTCGCCCTTAAACTCGGACTCCCAACACAGGACAACAAATACTATTTTGTAGATGAAAAATTGTACTTCCAGAGCAAAAACATCGACCAACTCCTCACTACCGACCAAGTAATCGAACTCCTGTATCAAGATTTTGAGTACAGGATAGACCAAAGCCAGTACGTACGTTCGAGGCTCTTGGATATGATTATCGGCAATGGGCTTAGCGTCAGAGATGGATACTTCTGGACAATCGACAACAATGAAATGTATCCACAGTACATCAATAGGCAACACGCTTTTCTTAAAAAAGATGGGCTACTCTTCAATACAGCCCTCAATACCATAGGGATACCAAACCTAAATAGCTATTATAAAACATCTTTTAAACACGTAAATATTCACAACTACCACACCGATTTGGCTTTAGCACAGCAAATAGATTATAATCTTTGGAAAAAAGAAGCCCAATGGGTGCAGTCCGAACTCAATGAGCAAACCATAAACGCCATTTTTGAAAAAATAAAACAAGATTACCCCAATTATTACGTTGAAGAAATCAAACAGCAACTGTTGAGCAACATTGCAAACCTTCAAGATATAGCCTTGTACTATGCGAGGTGGGAATTGCAGAAAATAGTCGTGCTTACAGGCTCGGCAAATGATGATATAGTGGAGGTATTCCAAAAGGAAGACAAAACCAGCGTGTCTATCAGGAACAACAACAAAGAGGTATTTTATGCTGAATATATCCCAAAGTACACCCAAGAAATATGGATTTATACCCTTGAGGGAAAAGATAAAATATCCGTGTCAGGGAAAAACAACATCATACTCCGATTGGTTAATGAGGATTCCGAAAATCAGTACGAGATAGATAATGTGTCAAACAAAACAAGGGTCTACACAACTACCGATGCCCCAATTCGAAAGAGACAATTGCAAGAAGCAAGACTCTATAAGACAAATAATTTAGAGATTTTGAAGTATAACAAAAAATATCCTAAATTCCATGAGTTCAACTTCGTACCAGGGTTATTGTTTGATACCGATATGATGTTCCGATTTGGCGGAAAGTTTACCTATACACGTTACAACTTTACCCGTCAGCCCTTTAGTGCAAAGCACGAGTTAAGTTGGAATCACTATTTTGCCTATCAATATCTTGGTACTTTTCCGAGTATTACAGGACGTAAAATCTACACGCTTAAGAGTTGGCACACAAGCCCTGATTACTTCGAGAATTTTTTTGGCTACGGAAACGAGAGTCAAAACCACGAAAGCCTTTTTGGTATGGACTACAACAGAATACTATTGCAACGAACTGGTACTGAATTTGGAGCGAATTTAAAAATAGGACGAAATGCTTCTGTAAAAGTTTTGACTGCTATAGAACGCGTAAAAGTATCCAAAGAACAAAATTTTGTGCGTGATGATATTCATATCAATCGCACAGATTCCGTGAGCATATCGAATAATAATTATGGATTGTTGCACCTTGCCTACATCATAAAGTCGGACAAGGACAATAAGGAGAATGTCAGCATTTTCTTTTCGCCAGAAGTAGGAGTTATACTACCTATAAACGATAGCAAGAAATATCTTCCTTACATAGGTGCAAGCCTTATGGTTAATTGGGAAGGCGAAAAGTTTACTATAGCCTCGCTGATGAGGGCGAAGGCTTTATTAAACAAAGACTTCAAATTCTTTCAGTCTGCTACTATGGGCGGTAATCAAGGTTTGAGGGGTTTTCGTGATAATCGATTCTCTGGGCAAGAATATTTTGTCCACTCTACCGACCTACGTTACAACTTGGGGCTATTACGCAACAAAATACTTCCTATTACCTACGAAGCCTTTATAGGATTCGATTACGGAAGAGTGTGGCTCGAGGGTGAGGAGTCCAGAAAGTGGCATACCTCGGTAGGAGGAGGGTTTTCGTTTAGGCTAATTAATAAGTTTCCGATTAACTTCTCTTATTTTACTTCTTCCGAAAAGCCGCGTATAACGCTGTCAATGGGATATGAATTTTAGTTTTTTTAAAATAAATCTGTAGCTTAAGAATAGGAATGATATATTTTAAAAATGATGTTTATAAATGATAAAATGAGTTTCTATTTTTTGCATCACAAAAAACGTGTGGGCTTGTAGGGGTGTTCCGTAAGGGTAATTCGGATTGAAAACACTCTTACGGATACTATTTTTTTAAAGAATGAATGTTAAAACAACTGAAAAGTATTTTCCGAAAGGTTAAACGAGATTAAAAACATTCTAGCGGAAGCTCCTTTTTTACAGAAATAGTACTCAAACAACCAAAAGGGAATTGCTATTGTGTAGAAAATAATTGTTGGCAACTTGCAGGGATAGTGAAATGGGTGTTTTTAAAAGGTAGGTTTTTGGGATTGGATTGCATTATTGGGGGTAAAATAAAAAATTTAAAAAAATATAACATAAATAAAGCGTTGTAATTGTTTTTTTATTATATTTGTGTGTAATAACTTTTTTAAAAATAGAAGTATATGAAAACAATAGACCTTACCAAATTGCATAACGCGGAACATTTGGCGTTGATGACCGAATTGCAACATCTTATAAGCGATTCTAAATTACCCCCTTTTGAGGAACTCAAAAAGACATTCATAGATTTGGTAGCTAAAGAAGAAGCACAAAAGCAGATTGTTAAAAGTCAGTATACCGAAAACTTGGCTGACTTGGACAAAAAGAGATACGAACTCTACAGAGGTATGGTGCTTAGAATCCAAAGTGAGTTGTATTTCCCAAAAGAGGAAAGACAGAAATCAGCTCGAAAGATTCAGATAGTACTAGATACCTATGGTAAAGTGAGCCTTAGCAATTACGAGAAAGAAACTATTGAACTCCAAAACCTAATAATAGACTTAAAGGCATCGGCGTTTGCTAAGGATATTAGAACCACAGGAATATTGGAGTGGATTGCAGAGTTAGAACGTGCTAACAATGAGTTTCATACCGTATATACAATGAGGCGTGATGAGTATGCGAGTAAAGTGTCGTACGATATGAAGAGTATCAGAAGAGACCTTGATATTGCGTTTAAGAGATTGAGAGAGATAACTACGGCAATGAAGATATTACAGCCATCGGAAGAGCTTAATGTGTTGATAAACAAAGCTAATGTAACAATAAATAAATGGCGTGATATTATTGCTCAACGCAATAGCAAGAAAAACGATTAACTCTTAAATAGCTATTTTGATTAGCAGTGTGCTAATACGATAATCAGAAAGTAGGGAAAATGATATGGGTTCTGTATTGTTTGTTCTCTTTCTTTAACTATTTTAACTTGATAATACTTATACAGAAATTTATTTTTTTACATTAAAAATATGGAACAACTAAATCACGAATTATACGAGAACGCTCGTAGAAGAATAAAACAAAAAAGAAGTGTATACTTGCACTTCATACTTTTTGCAGTTGGGAGTTTGTTTATGTTCGTTGCCGAAAAACTATTCAATGTAGGAGTTGGGTATCCCAACTGGTCAAATTGGCTTATAGCAGGGTGGGCTTTCCTTTTCATATTGCACTTTATCAATGTTTTTATCACCAAAAGGTTTATGAATAAGCAGTGGGAACGCGAAGAGATAGACCGATTGGTCGAAAAACAAAAACGCCGATTGGAGCAATTGGAGAAAAAGGCAGAGGAACGCGTACAGAAAGAGCTTTCAAAGTCGTCAAACTTAGATTCCTAATATGGTTACAATTATTGCAGCGGCTTCGCAGGATAACGCTTTGGGCATACAGGGAGATTTGCCTTGGCATCTGCCCAAAGACTTTAAGCGTTTTAAGGAGCTTACCATAGGGCATAGTATTATAATGGGGCGTAAAACTTTTGAGACCTTCCCCAAGTTACTTCCCAATCGGAGGCATATCATTGTAACGCGTCAGAAGGACTATAAGGCAACCGACTGTATAGTTGTGGGGTCAGTTGAGGAGGCTGTTGAAGTGGCGTACCAATTTGATGACTCGCCATTTGTAATCGGTGGCGGAGAGATATATCATTTAGCCCTCTATTTGGCAGACAAGATAGAGCTGACAAGAGTACAGGCAGTGTTTCCTAAAGCCGATACTTTTTTCCCACAGATACCACAATCCGAATGGGAACTAGTGTATTCGGAGCAGGTAAACAAAGACGATAAACATCAGTATAACTTCACATTTGAAACATATATCAGAAAAAGTAAATTATGTTAAATTTTGAACTATACAACCCTACAAAGGTTATATTTGGTAAAGACCAATTGCACCACCTCTCTAAAGAACTCCCAAAAGATAAGAAGATACTGATGCTTTACGGAGGAGGGAGCATCTTTAAGAATGGTATTTATGAGGCGGTAAGCACTAATCTCAAGGGATATGAGGTGGTAGAATTTGGTGGTGTAGAGGCAAATCCTACTTATGAGACACTCTGCAAGGCTGTCGAGCTTATACGTAGCCAAAACATAGGATTTATATTAGCCGTAGGAGGAGGCTCTGTGATTGACGGAGCTAAATTTATTGCTGCTGTGGCGGTGTATGAGGGTAATCCGTTAGATATTTTCTACCGTAAGCACAGACCAACCGAGGCACTTCCTTTTGGAGTTGTGCTAACGCTTCCTGCCACAGGTAGCGAGATGAACTCTGGTGCGGTCATCACACGTGTAGAGACTAATGAGAAACTCTCTTTTGGGTCTGCCGTTACTTTTCCTCGTTTCTCCTTTTGCGACCCTACGGTGATAACTTCGTTGCCAAAGCGACAGTTGCAGAACGGAATAGTCGATGCCTTTACTCACGTGCTAGAGCAGTATGTAACCTATAGGCACGGAGCTATCTTACAGGACAAAATTGCGGAATCCGTATTGCAAACCCTAATAGAAATCGGCGAAAAAGTAATAGACAACCCAGCGGATTATAACTTGGCTTCAAACTTTATGTGGTGCTGTACTATGGCTCTGAATGGACTTTTGTCAAAAGGAGTGCCTACCGATTGGGCAACACACTATATAGGACACGAACTTACAGCACTATACGGCATAGACCACGCTCGAACACTTGCTATTGTAGCTCCTAATTTGTATCGCGTTATGTTTGAGTATAAAAAGGATAAATTAGTCCAACTAGGAAGAAATGTGTTCGGCATTAAGGGCGAAGATACTCAGGTAGCCCAACAGGCAATTGACCGATTGGAGGCGTTTTTTCAGTCGGTGGGAATGTATACGAGTATAAGTGAAAATACCACTGCCGACATAACATCTACAGCAGATGAAATAGTGAATCGTTTTGCCGAACGTGGATTCGTTCCTATAGGTGAGGGACAGCATATTACGCTGGATAAAATCTATGAGATTGTAAAAATGAGCTATTAAACAATGGTTGTTAAATCCGTAAACAGTAACTGTTATTTATAAGAAAAGCCCCAATATCAGCAGGGGCTTTTCCTAAACCAAAAATAAACATACTAATCAAATTATTTTGATAAAAGCAGGATACTTATATCTACATAACGAAGCAGGGCTTGTTTTTAGTGTGTGAATAATAGTTAATTATTTGTAAAACAAAAAAATAGGTGTGTTATGTTTAGGACATCTTTTGAGGGATTCGATAATTTGTATTGTCTTTTTGGGTGTTGTCAAGTCCGTTTTACGAAATACTACCTGTGCGAATATGAATGTCTCTTTGTGGGAAAGGAATCTCGACATTATGTTTAGCAAATTCCTTAAAGATGATATAATAAAGTTGGCTTTTGAGTACGACAGGTTTTTGAATGTAGGTAGATGTCCAAAGTACCAGTTCGAAATTGAGCGAATTGTCGCCATATTCGACAAACCAAAAGGCAGGAGCGGGTTCTTTGAGTACATCAGGATGGTTATTGGCAATGTTTAGCACTATTTCTTTGATTTTTTCGGGGTCTTCTTTGTAGGAAACCGATACAGGATAATGCACACGGACGCTCCTATCGTTGTGCGACCAGTTGATGACGTTGTCGTTGATGAATTTGGAATTAGGAACAATAATCGAGATGTTGTCATTGGTAACAATGGTTGTAGAACGCATCGATATTGAGGTTACATCTCCAGAAACATCTCCAACCTGAATGCGGTCACCTATCTTGATGGGGCGTTCAAAAAGTATGATAATCCCTGATATGAAGTTATTAGTGATGTTCTGCAAACCAAAACCCAATCCGACTCCTAACGCACCAAGCATCCAACTGAATGCCCCCAAGTCAAATCCAGCCGTTTTGATAATAAAAAGAAAACCGAATAGCAAAATCAGATACCTTACAATGGTTACCACAGCCGATCGGGCACCTTTTTCAGTGATTGTGTTGGTGAGTAATCTGTTCTCTAATAATCGGGTAACCCTTTTGGAAAGAAATATGAGTATGGAGGAAGCTATTATGATGTATAATAGTGTGATTAATGTAAAGTCGTTCCCTTGAACCTCAAAAATTACATAATTTAAAATATTCCTGAATGTGTTTTCCATACTTTTAGGTTTTATAGATTTGGTGTTTTGTTCAATTATTTTTTTGTAAAAATAGAAAAAATATTTTAGCAGTAGGGTATAATAATCAAGAAAGTGTAGTATTTTTGCAAAAAATATATATAATTTAAGTATGGTAACAAATAGAACTTTTACGATGATTAAGCCAGATGCTGTTGAAAAAGGACACATCGGAGGGATTATAAACATGATTACGGAGGCGGGTTTCAGAATTGTATCGATGAAACTTACCCAACTTACAAAGGCTGATGCAGAGGAGTTTTACGCTATTCATAAGGAAAGATCTTTCTTTGGAGAATTGGTAGAATTTATGACAAGAGGTCCTATAGTGGCGGCTATTTTGGAAAAAGAAAATGCTGTGGAGGATTTTAGAAAATTAATTGGAGCTACGAATCCAGCAGAGGCAGCAGAGGGTACTATTCGTAAAAAGTACGCTACTTCGGTAGGAGAAAATGCAGTGCACGGTTCGGACAGCAATGAAAATGCAGCTATTGAGGGAGCTTTCCATTTTGCAGGAAGAGAAATGTTCTAAAATTGATAGATAGTTAAATAAAATTATAAATCTTTGCTTGAGTAATTGAGCAAAGATTTTTTGTAGATGCAAGACAAAGCTAAATATAGTCAGTTTATCAAGTCTAAAGCCAAGGAATTGGGTTTTATGTCTTGCGGTATCTCAAAGGCAGGTTTCTTAGAGAGAGAAGCCCCTCGGTTGGAGCGGTGGCTAAAGGAGAATCGGAATGGCACGATGCGTTATATGGAAAATTATTTTGACAAAAGACTTGATCCGACCCTTTTGGTAGATGGAGCAAAGAGCGTAATATCGTTGTTGTTGAATTATTATCCAGAACAAATGCAGGTTTCGGATTCGTACAAGATATCAAAGTATGCCTATGGAGTGGATTATCATTTTTTGATAAAAGATAAACTGAAAACTTTATTGACAGAGATTCAGAGCTATATAGGGGAAGTAGGAGGTAGAGCCTTTGTAGACTCGGCTCCTGTATTGGATAGGGCTTGGGCGGAAAAATCAGGGCTTGGTTGGATAGGAAAGAATGCCAATTTGATTTCCAAGAAGGTGGGTTCGTTCTTTTTTATAGCAGAACTTATAGTTGATTTGGAGTTAGAATATGACCAACCTCTCAATACAGAGCATTGTGGGAGTTGTATGCGATGTATTGATGCCTGTCCGACCGAAGCTATAATAGCTCCATATATTGTGGACGGAAGTAAATGTATATCGTATTATACCATTGAGCTTAAAGAGAATATTCCAAAGGAGGTTTCAGGTAAATTTCAAGATTGGATTTTCGGTTGTGATGTTTGCCAAGATGTTTGTCCGTGGAATCGATTTTCATTGCCCCACGCAGAGCCGATGTTTCATCCGACCGAAGAACTGCTTTCCTACTCAAAGGCTGATTGGGAAGAGATTACGGAGGAAACTTTTAATAAAGTGTTTCGGAAGTCGGCGGTTAAAAGGACTAAATATCAGGGTTTAAAACGCAATATCAATTTTGTGCTATCTCCCAAAGGTTAGGGAGCGAGTCGTTCGATTTTCCAGCTATAATCTTTTTCTAATGTATAACGAATTCTGTCGTGTAGACGGTTGGGTCTGCCTTGCCAAAATTCGATACTGATAGGACGCACCAAAAAACCGCCCCAATATTTGGGTCGTTTGATATTTTCGTCAGGTAGAGATTCGAGATGTTTTAACTTTTCTTCAAGTATGGTTCTATTCTCAATAATTTGGCTTTGAGGCGATGCTATAGCACCGAGTTTGCTGCCAAGAGGTCTGGAGTCAAAATAGTTGTCAGAGGTAAGGCTGTCGGTTTGTTCGGCAATTCCTTTGATTATAACCTGCCTTTCGGCACAATGCCAAAAAAACGAAAGGCATACATTTGGATTTTCAGCAATAGCTTTTCCTTTTTCCGAAAGGTAATTAGTAAAGAAAATAAATCCTTCTTCGTTGAACTTTTTGAGGAGTACAACTCTGGTTTTGGGGAAGCCGTCGGTTCCGATGGTAGACACGTTCATAGCGTTGGTTTCTTCTGAACTTTCTAGAGCCTCTACCTCGTGAAACCAACGATGAAATAGGTTGATAGGGTCTTCGGGGATATTATTTTCTAATAATTCTCCTTTGTTGTAGACTTTTCTGAAGTGAGTTAGGTCGGTCATCATTTATTCTATATGAGTTATTTGTATGTTCCTGAAGTTGTTTTCGGTAATGTTGATGCGAACCAAAGTGTGCGGTGTGGGTATGATTTGCATAACATTTTCGCCCCATTCGATAAAGCACCAATTTCCCGATTCTAGATAATCAATAGCACCAATACTGAGGGCTTCTTCCAGATGTTTGATTCGGTAGAAGTCAAAGTGATATATGGGTTTGTTATCCGATGTTTGATATTGATTAATTATAGAAAAGGTAGGACTTACTACTTGGTCTATCACATTAAGGCGTTTGGTTAATTGTCGTATCAGTGTAGTTTTTCCAGTTCCCATTGCGGCATCAAAAAGCAATACCTTGTGAGGGGAATTTTGAATGATAAATTCGGCAGCTTGGTCTATTTGGTCAAGATTATAAGTGAGGGTCATTTTGAGTTTATTTGGGTTCTAAGACTAAAAATGGAATAATCATCTCTTCTAATGAAATGCCTCCGTGTTGGTAGGTATTTCGATAATAATTGGCGTAATGGTTAAAGTTGTTCTGATATGCCAGAAAGAAATCATTTTTGGCAAAGATGAACGAACTGGTCATATTGATAGTGGGTAATTGAATTGATTTAGGGTCTTTAACGGCATATACATCTTTGTCTTCATAGGAAAGGCTTCGTCCTGTTTTGTACCTTAGGTTAAGACTGGTTTTTTTGTCTCCGATTACCTTACTTGGATTTTTGACATTTATAGTGCCGTGGTCGGTAGTGATAATGAGCCTCATACCGAGTTGTTGGGCTTGTTGAATGATTTCCAACAGAGGAGAATTTTTGAACCAACTTAGGGTTAGGGAGCGGTACGATTTGTCGTTTGAGGCAAGTTCTTTGATTACTTCCATTTCTGTTTTGGCGTGAGACAACATATCCACGAAGTTGTATACAATAGTAGTAAGATTGTTGTTTTTTAAGGCTTTAAAATTTTCGGCGAGTTTTTTGCCGTCTTTAAAATTGGTTATTTTGTAGTATTCGCTTTTGATATTGAGTCGTAGGCGTTTGAGTTGTTCTTGCAGAAATTCGTTTTCGTAAAGATTCTTGCCGCCCTCATCTACATCATTTTTCCAATAGTTAGGAAACTGTCGTTCCATTTCCAGAGGCATCAGTCCTGAAAAAAAGGCGTTTCGTGCGTATTGTGTGGCGGTTGGAAGTATGGAATAGTAGGGTGTTTCTTTTTCCAAAAGATAGTAAGAACTCAATACAGGTTCGAAAGCCTTCCACTGGTCGTAACGCAGATTGTCAATTAGGATAAGTAAAGTGGGTTTGTCGTTTTGTTTGAGATACGGAACTACCAATTCTTTGAAAACAGTGTTGCTCATAATGGGTTTGTCATCAGGGGATTTAAACCAATTATGATAGTTTTTTTCGATAAATTTACCGAATTGTATGTTAGCATCTATTTTTTGAGTTTCCAAAATCTGGAGCATGGCTACATTCTCGGTGTTTTCCAGTTCTAACTCCCAGAAAATGAGTTTTTTGTAAATATCCGCCCATTCCTCGTGGTTTCTGATCATTCCTATTTCGGTAGAAATGTTGCGAAATTCTTTCTGATAGTCCATCGTGGTTTTGGCAGAGACTAACCTTGAGTGGTCTAAGTTTTTCTTGAGGCTAAGCAAAATTTGATTTGGATTGACAGGTTTAATAAGATAATCGGCTATTTTAGAGCCAATTGCCTCTTCCATCAAGAACTCCTCTTCGCTTTTGGTAATCATGATAATAGGCGTGGCATTCTTTTTTTCTTTGATTTCCGCCAATACATCTAAGCCAGAAAGTCCAGGCATATTTTCGTCTAGAAATACAATGTCAAAGGTGTTTTTGTCAAATAAATCTAAGGCATCTTGTCCGTTATTAGCAGTAGTTATCTGATAACCTTTTTGTTCCAAGAAGATGATATGTGGTTTGAGTAAATCGATTTCATCATCTACCCAAAGTATTTTGATTTTGTTCATAAGTGTATTTTAGACCAAGCAAGTTAATACATTTTTCTGTTTTTGATTCTTAATGAATTGGTAAATTTGATTGCCAAGGATAAAAATATGGATATTTAACTTTTTTATTTTATTTAAAAAATTATTTTTGTAAGAAAATTTTAACCTAATGCAAACGCTAACCATAATTACTCCAGTATACAACGAAGAAGGTACATTGTTTATTTTCCACAAACATTTAATGGATTTTGGGAGGTTGTTGGACAATTACAAAATTCAATGGATTATTGTAGATGACGGAAGTACAGATGCAACGCCTTTTTTGGTTAAAGATTTGGTACAAAACAACCTACATGCCAATTCAAAAATTACGATTAAGGCTTATATTTTGTCGAGAAATTTTGGTAAAGAAGCGGCTTTGTTTGCTGGGTTGTCTTATAGTGAGGGCGATATTGTAGTTCCGATGGATATTGATTTGCAAGATCCTTTTGAGGTGATTTTCAGAATGATTGAAAAATATGAGCAAGGAGCCGAGGTAGTTCTTGCCAAAAGGCTGAAACGCAGGACGGATACTTTTTTCAAACGAATGTACGCCAATTTGTTTTATAAACTGAACAATAAAGTTTCTTCAATAAAGCTGGAAGAAAATGTGGGCGATTTTAGGTTGATGACCCAAAGAGTGGTAACAGAAATAGTTAAACTGTCCGAAAATCAGTTGTTTATGAAAGGCTTGATGAGTTGGGTAGGATTCAAAACGGAAGTGGTAACTTATGAACGTCCTTTAAGGATTGGCGGTCGGACTAAATTTAATTTTTTGAAACTATGGGAGTTAGCCTTGCAAGGAATTACCTCCTTTTCGACTATACCCCTCAAAGTATGGACGTATTTTGGAGGGTTTATATCCTTAATATCTTTTGTGTTTGGCATCAAAATCATTATTCAGAAATTATTTTTTGGTATAAGTATTACGGGCTATGCCTCATTGATGGTAGCGATTTTGTTTTTGGGAGGTGTACAACTTATCGGTATTGGTATACTTGGGGAATATCTGGGCAGAACTTACCTTGAGAGCAAACGAAGACCTAAATATATTGTTAGGGAAATTGTTGAATAACCTCTAAAAAATAAAATCAACATCAGAATCTTTGGAAATAGGATTGTGAAAACTTGAATATACAATTAAACCTTTCACAGTTGCATGTTCTGGTATTGAAGCATTATTTATAAAGGGATTTGAATTATAGAATCCATACCTAATTTTGTTAGTATCAGCATTTATTTTTAAAGATATGAAATTGAAATAACGATTTGCAATTTTTAAGATTCCTTTAGTGGATAATGTTTTTTCTTCGATTATATGATTATTGTTTAGTTGTTTAATATAGAACTTTCCAGAACCTTCAAATGAATCTTGGGTACATTCAATTACACAGAATATGAGAGAGGCATTTTTAATTTCTTTCTCAATAAACATAGCGTTATTTGAATTGTTAGATAAAATGTATTTGTTGGAACTGACATAGTAGTTGTTCCAGATCTGATTTTGTGTTTTATTAGGATGTATTCCTCCAACAATGTTTGTGAGAATTTTCATGTTTGATTTATCAAGAGCTCTAAGAGCATTGTCAGATAATTTATGTATTGGACCAAAGAACTCTAAAAAAGTAATTTGATAATTGTGAGTAGATTTGATATTGTTTGGTATAGATATAGGGATGTCGTTGTAAAAATTGCTATTTGTTAGTTCTACGGCATATTTAAAAGAGCCAAGTTGAAGAAATTTGTCATTATCTAGATTTACATTTTTTATAGAAACATATCCACAGGCTCCTTCCAGATAAAATACATTAGGACTGTTGATTCTCCAAATATGAGATTGAAGAATATTAATATCTTTAAAATTATTAGCATAAAATGCTGCTGTAGCAGTATTACTTACATCTTCTATATCTACTCCAGAGAAGTTTGCTCCAGCTCCATTGGAGATGTATATTAGACTTTTATTAAAACAACCAGAGGTACTACCATGATTTGATATTTGTCCTGAAATATAAGAGACATTATGAGCTCCGTTAATATATAATTGATAGAACTCGCCGTCGCTTGGATTGTCTAAATTATAATGTTGCATCCAAGGGTGGAATCCGTTTGCATTCATTATTGTATGTATAAATGTTATAGGGGTATTATGTCCAATGTTATTTTGATGGTATGAAGAGTTTAAGTAAAACCCTGTGCGGATATTAGAACTAAAATCACATTTGGAAATAACAATTCTATTTATGGTTTCTGGAGTTATACAATAAACACCATATTTACAACCAAATATTTTTATATTGTTCATTTCAAAACATTGATTGTCGGGTGGTGAAAATAGGATTCCAGAAGAAGGACGATATTTGAATCCACAAATTATGAGATTTTCGATTTTACCTCTAACACAATTTGAGATGTTTATTATAGGTTTGTTGAGCATAGAGCCAATTATACTAGCATTTGAAGCTCCAATTATGTTTAAAGGCTTAGAAATGTGTAGGGTGTCGGAAATCAAATATTGAAAATAATAATTTTCTTCAAAATGTTTTCCTGAGGGAATATATAGGTCAAATCCATGGTCTTGGCAGTAGTTTATAGCCTTTTGAAATGAGACACTATTGTCAGTGGCTGTATTTAGATTATCGTTAAAATTAGTATGTTTGCGACAATCTGGCTTTGCTCCAAACCATAAAACATTCACAGAAGTAGAATTATTAATTCTTTGCCATCGTCCTGTATGAGATTGATTGCTTTTTATTATTGTTCCCCCATTATCAGGAGTATTAATGTTATTTATCCACATAAAAATTCCTCCACCACCGTCATCAATAGTATAATATCCTGTTACGAAAACAATATTTTCATTTATATTTGTACTTTTTAGAGCATTTATAGAATTAACAAAAATCATAATCGTTTATTTTAGGATATAAAAGTATTAAAATGAATCAATTAAAACAATTGTTTGAAGATAAAAAATCTTTATATGTAACTTTATGTATTTCGGTATTGTATGTTTTTCCTCTTGCAGTGATTGATTATCAGTATATTGACGATGTGGGAAGATACCTTTTTGGCTATGGTTGGCAACACGACGGAAGGTTTATGGCAACGTTGTTGGGTAAAATATGGTCAATGAATGATACCATTTTTGCTATTCATCCGTATTCGTTGTTTATAGGAGGTGTTTTGTTGGGGTTTACAGGGTTTATTATTAGTAAATTGTTTGATTTAGAGCAAGATAAGTTATTGAAATGGTCTTCGCTTCTGGTACTGACCGCCCCTCCTTTCTTGGGAAATATCGTGTTTAAGTTTGATATTATTCCGATGACGCTTTCTTTGTTGTGCGTTGTGTTTCCGTTTTTATATTTTCAAGATAGGAAAAAGTTTGTATCTATCTCGTTGTTAGGTGTTTTCATTTCTTTAGGATTGTATCAAAGTGCAACAACGGTGTTTTTGATGGTGGCTTCTTATTTTTTGATCAAAAATCTTAAAGAAGGACAATGGAGAAATTTTTTGGTAAATGTAGGTATTGTAATCGGAGTTTTTTTAGCTGCGACGTTATGTTATGTTTTGGTAGTCAGATTGTTGGATATGCCTTTGACGAGAGGAGAGATGATATTTTCGAGCAATCATTTTATGGAAAGTTTGCATCAGAATTATTTGGTATTCAGACAACGCATGGAGTTGTTATTTAACTCGTCAAATTATCGTGTTTTGTTTGGATTTTTTGTGCTGATAAATGCTCTTTCGTATATTTTAACTTCCGTACAATCCGATTTTAAGGTTAAAAGAATGATGTTGATGCCAATTGTAACATTGGTAATTTTGATAAACTATTTGTTAATTTCAGGAGTAAATATATTGTTGGTAGAATCGTATTCGGATTTGAGGATTTTTAATGGATTTGGTATATTTTTGGTTCTTTTGATGAGTTTTCAGTCCGAGTTAAGAGGGATTTATAGGCAAATTGGTCGAATTTCAGCGGCTTTGTTAGTGTTGTTCTCTTTTGTAATGATTTCGCAATTTGCGTTTATACTATCGAATCAGACCAAACTTCAAAATGCTATAAGTCAGGAGCTTACTCCTTATTTTAGAGATAAGAATATAGACAAGGTAGCTTTTAGGGCTACGCTCCGAACTGCACCCCAAAATAATTTGATATACGATAAGTATCCGATATTTAAAAATATACTATCTTCGCCAATTGGAGAATATTCAGCTTGGACAAAACAATTGCTTAATACAAATGATATGCTTACAGGTGTGGAGGTAATTTCGGTAGAGGGGAAAATGTGTGATTTTGAGTTAGTTAAAGAAACCAAGTTGTATCATATCCGAAAAATAGACGAAAGCACATTGCTAATAGATTTTAGTAGGGAGGAATGTAATTAATTTTTTAACTATCATAATGAGAATAATATCTTACAACGTAAACGGAATACGAGCGGCTATAACCAAAGGTTTTTTAGAATGGTTGCAACAGGCTAATCCTGATGTCATTTGCCTTCAGGAAATTAAGGCAACAGAAGATCAAATTCCCAAATTGGAAATAGCTAATTTGGGCTATACGTATCAATATTATTATCCTGCTCAGAAAAAAGGTTATAGTGGCGTTGCGATATTTTCAAAAATTGAACCCAACGAGGTAACTTACGGAACTGGGATTGATTATATGGATTTTGAAGGACGAAATCTGAGAGTGGATTTTGACGATATTTCGATAATGAGTCTCTATTTGCCTTCGGGTACAAATGTGGATAGGTTGTCGCATAAATTCAAGTATATGGACGATTTTTTTGATTATGTTCAAGAGTTGAAGAAGCAAATTCCGAATCTGGTAATTTGTGGCGATTATAATATATGTCATCAGGCTATAGATATTCACGACCCAGTGCGTAATGCCAAGGTATCGGGCTTTTTGCCTGAAGAGAGAGCGTGGCTTGATGCCTTTATCAAAACTGGTTTTATAGATAGTTTCCGATATTTTAATCCAGAACCACATCATTACAGTTGGTGGAGTTATAGAGCAAATTCTCGTGCCAACAACAAAGGGTGGCGTATAGATTATAATCTGGTAAGTACTTCTTTGGAGAGCAGATTGCAGAGAGCTGTGATTTTACCAGATGCCAAACATTCGGATCATTGTCCTGTATTGCTTGAGATAAATTCGGAAATTTAAAATGACAAAGGCTTTTGATGTATTGATAATTGGGGGAGGAGCGGCAGGTTTTTTTTCTGCAATTAATATAGCTGAAAAAAATAAAGGTCTGAAAATAGGCATCGTAGAACGAAATAAGGAGGTGCTTTCCAAAGTGCGTATATCGGGCGGAGGTAGGTGCAATATAACCCACGCTTGTTACGATGTTTCGGAGCTGATTACCTATTATCCCAGAGGATTTAAAGAACTCAGAGGGGTGTTTAATGTTTTTTCACCAAAAAATACTTTTGAGTGGTTCGATAGGCATAGGGTAGCTCTTAAAGTAGAGTCGGACAATAGGGTGTTTCCTACGTCCGATTCCTCGCAAACAATAATAGGTTGTTTTTTGCAATACGCTCATAAATACGGAATTGAGATATTTACTTCGGTTGCTGTTCGTTCGATAAAGGACGATTCAGGAATTTGGAGGGTAGAAACCTCAACAGACAGTTATGTAGCTTCTAAAATTGTTTTAGCCACAGGAAGCAATACAAAAGTATGGGATATGCTTTCCGAATTAGGGCATACCATCATTGAGCCTGTGCCATCGCTTTTTACATTTAATTGTAAAGATACACTTATCAAAAACCTGATGGGAGTTTCGACCACCGTAAAGATAAAAATTGCAGATTCAAAATATGCGGAACAGGGTAGTTTGCTCATAACACACTGGGGGATAAGCGGCCCTGCGGTACTTCGGCTTTCGGCTTGGGCAGCAAGAGATTTGCATCAGAAATCGTACAATTTTACGGTCGAAATAAATTGGTTGAACGATATTGGTATGGAAAGTTGTGTAGAACAGCTAAAACGCACCAAGGAAGAGAGTGCCAAAAAATTGGTTCGCAATCAAAAAGCCTTTGATATTCCTTCGAGGTTGTGGGAGCATTTTGTGGAACAAGTTGGAGTCCCTGCACAGACAAAATGGGCGGATTTGAAAAAGACCGATAGTACAGCCTTGGTAAAAATGCTTACGGCTTCGAGGCTTCAGATTGTGGGGAAAAGTACCTTTAAAGATGAATTTGTAACCGCAGGAGGAATCGATTTGAAGGAAGTGAACTTCAAGACGATGGAAAGTAAACGGTTTGATAATCTGTATTTTGCAGGAGAAATTCTTAATATTGATGCTGTAACAGGAGGTTTTAATTTCCAAAATGCGTGGAGTACCGCTTATGTATTGGCTCAATCTATTTGCAAAGCAGAATAAGAGTTGTTTTTGGACATAAAAATAAGAGTTATAGTGAAAATATTTTCATTATAACTCTTATAAGGATGTGAAGTACAATGATTTAAAAGGTTTTTAAGTGCCGTTTTTTGTTACTTTGTTTCTAAAAATGTTATTCTTTAAGGATGTTTCGAGAGATAACAAGTTTTTGGATTTCGGTAGTTCCTTCGCCAATAGTACAAAGTTTAGAATCTCTATAGAATTTTTCTACAGGGAAATCTTTAGTATATCCGTATCCGCCATGGATTTGGATGGCTTCGGTTGATACTTTTACACAAACTTCTGATGCGTACATTTTTGCCATAGCACCGATTTTGGTTACAGGCAAATTGTTATTTTTTAAATAAGCCGCCTTGTGCAGTAATAGTTCAGAAGCCTCTATTTCGGTAGCCATATCGGCCAATTTGAATCCGATGGCTTGGAACTCAGCTATAGGTTTTCCGAACTGAACACGTTCTTTAGCGTATTTTAGAGCCGCCTCATAAGCACCTTTGGCAATTCCTAACGATAAAGCACCGATAGATATACGCCCTCCATCTAGAATCTTCATAGCTTGGATAAATCCTTCGCCTACTTCGCCTAATCGGTTGGCATCAGGCACTCTACAGTTGTCAAAAATAAGCTCTGCAGTTTCAGAAGCTCTCATTCCGAGTTTGTTTTCTTTTTTACCGCTTGAAAATCCTGGAGTTCCTTTTTCAATTACAAAGGCAGTCATACCTCTTGAGTCGCCTTTTTCACCTGTACGAGCAATAACAACAGCAACATTACCAGAAATGGCGTGTGTGATGAAGTTTTTAGCCCCGTTCAAAATCCAATAATCACCGTCTTTGATAGCTGTAGTTGCCATACCTCCAGCGTCTGACCCTGTATTGTGTTCGGTAAGCCCCCAAGCTCCAATCCATTCGGCAGAAGCGAGTTTTGGAATCCATTTTTTCTTTTGCTCTTCGTTTCCGAAAGTAAGAATATGGTTGGTACACAATGAGTTGTGGGCAGCAACTGACAAGCCTATAGAAGAATCTACTTTAGAAATTTCTTCAACAATGGTGATGTATTCATGATATCCCAATCCAGAACCACCTAATTCTTCAGGTACTAGTACTCCCATAAATCCCATTTCTCCTAATTTTTTGAAAAGTTCAACAGGGAAGGTTTGGGCTTCGTCCCATTCCATAATATGTGGTCTGATATTCGTTTCTGCAAAATCTCTGATAGATTGAGCTATCATTTTTTGAGTTTCTGATGTTTGAAAATTCATAATTTTAATTGTTTCGTTTTTAGATTAAAAGTCCAAATATACTAAAATTATATCTATTTTGTCAATAGGGAAATGCGAAATTTTGAGTAAATCATCTTTGCCTTGTATATTTCCGTTTGCACTTCGATAAGCTACGATTTCTTGAGCCTGTTTTTGATTAAAGTATCTGAATTGGGCTAACTCTTTGGAAGATAATGTGTTGATATTAATTTTTTGAATATTGTTTAAATCTTTTATTTCAAAGTAGTTGTTGATTTCTTGTATCACATTTTCGTCTAGTCCGTATACTTCGTATAATTGTTGCATACTAACAAAACCACCAAGTAAATTTTTGTACTTGATAATTCGCTCCGAAAGTACTTTTCCAATGCCTTTAATTTTTATAAAATCGTCTTGTGTGGCATGGTTGATGTCTGTTTTGGAGGTAATTGTAGCTTTGTTGTGATTGGGTTTGTGTTGTTTTGGTTGAAAATTTTGATTTGTATTGATAAAATTGGGGAACTTAAAATAAGGGCTTATTTTGTCTAGTACGGAATCAGATACTTGAGTGATTTGTTGGAATTCCTCGATAGTATTGACGAATTTTCCTTGAGCCCTGAAAGTTAATAATCGGTCAATTTCTTGAGGTTGTAAGCCGAGTTGGTATCCTTTGAAGTCTGTGATGTAATTTGGGTTAAAAGGTTTTATTTCAGTAGAGGTGTTGGACTTGATGTTTTTGATGCTATCTATCCATAATTGATTAGAGAGCCAGTTATCCTTAGCCTGATTAACAGCAGGAAGGGTTTTGTTTTGTGTAAAGAAGTAAAACCCTAATTGTAATACAGTTATCGTTACTATTAGGATAACAATGGCTCTTTGTTCGGATTTGTCATATTTTCGAAATTTATCCCAAAACATAGCGAGAGGTTATTTTAAAATCGGTATCCTATTCCGAGTAAGAATCTGACTCCGCCCCAAGTGGTTTTGAATTTGAGTTTAGCACCAGAATTGCTCACTTGATGTTGGTGATTGAGGTTTCCGATTTGGATTCCGTCAAGTACTGTAGTTAATGCCTCTTGTTCGTCTGGATTTAGATTTTTATGTCCTTCCAGAATGAAGTTAGCCTTACCAATCATAGGGCCTAGAATCAGCCAATCAAGGTATATTTTGTCGGATAATTTCCATTGCGTACCTAGTGATATACCTATCGAAAATACGTTGATATTTCCTTCCATTTGGATTTGTTGCTCTTGGTTGTTGTAGGTGTAATCAATAGGCAAGGTTACTTTGTTGTGGGCGTATCTTAAATACGTACCGATATAACCTCCTTTAAAACTTTCTTTGCCGAAGTACCAACGCACCTCAGGAGTAATATTTACACTTGATATACGCATATTGTTGAGGTATTGCATATCGTCTAGCTTAAAGTTGTGGTCTATTATGTTTAGAAAAGGAAGGCTACGTTTGGGCAGTATCGAAAATGAAGTTCCGATGGTCATTTTTTGAGAAACAGCCCTTTCGTATTGTGCTGATATAGAGCCAATAGTCAATGCTGTAATATTGAGTTTTATCAGATTTTTAGCCTCATTTTCTTCGGTAGTGTAGTGTTGGCTTTGAGTAAATCCTTTGAATGTAAATAATATAAGCAGTAAT
Source organism: Bacteroidota bacterium (assembly GCA_030528745.1). Classification (GTDB taxonomy): domain Bacteria; phylum Bacteroidota; class Bacteroidia; order Flavobacteriales; family Flavobacteriaceae; genus Flavobacterium. The sequence continues at coordinate 16,760 of JAUMYH010000007.1, read as the reverse complement.
AAAGTAAAATTTTTTTTCATAGGTGATTCTTTTTATGGTTTGTATTATACAAACTTTAATTTAAAAAATAAATGTTACTAAGCTACAGTTTTTTTCAGAATTGGGATTGATAAAACCAATGTGAAAGAATCTGATACTGACAAATTTAAGAAAAAATAATGAATAAAAAAATGCCACAGCGTTAAACTGTGGCATTTTGGTTGTTAATTTAATCGTTCGTACAGACAACAATGATGAAGTCGTTCATAAACTTCGTCATCAGCCTTAACTCTATCGGTATCGTGTCCAGCTTCGGCTATTGCTTTACACACCATATCGATATTGGTTTTTCGTTCGTCAATAATCAAATGAACGTCCTGATGGTCTTGATACCACTGAGCCAATTTTACTCCTTTTACGGAGTAAGCTGCCTTCTCGATGCGTTTTTTACACATATCACAATTGCCATTCACGGTTATTTCGTATTTGGCGTTTTTGTTGGGTTTGCTATCTTGAGCGTAGATTGTAACCCCTAATAGTAGTGCTAAAATTAATATTACATTTTTCATATTTAGATTGTTTTGAATTGATTATTTTTCTGAGTCAATTTTGAATCGCAATCCTGCGTAGAACATTCGTCCGAATACTGGAGCATATATCATAGAGCTATCAAAATACGCACCAAAAGGGTCGTTATCAGCAATAATTGCATTTTGTTGTTTGTAGTTGGTTAGGTTTTCAGCTCCAAGATATACTTCAAATACCTTCGAGAAGGTACGAGTGATTTGAGCATTCATAAGTGTAAGGTTAGGCGAATAGGTGTTTGTTTGGTATTGAGTAGGATTTGAACCTGTATAAGGTATTTTTTGTTTGCCAATAATGTTCATTGTCCAATCAAACTTCCACTGTTTGCCATCGTCTTTTACGTGAGTTTCGTAGCCTATATTGGTGAAGAATCGGTGCTGGGCTTGGAGTGGTTTAACGTCTTTACCAGTGATATATCTGGCTTGTACATCGTAGTATTTGTAGGCAGTACGTATATTAAAATGATGTGATATATCAAGGTTGAACTCTAATTGAAAACTATTAGCATAAGAATCGTTTTCGAGGTTGTAAAACACCACTTCTTGAGGGGAGTTGTACAAATCGACTACTACTTGATTTTTGAAGTAAGTTTGATAAAAATCAATAATAATTTCAGCTTTTTTTCCAAAAAGGTCAAAACTTTGCATAATGTTAGCTCCATAATTCCAAGCGACTTCAGGATTTAATCCATAGATTTTACCTCCAGCATTCAAGATGTTAAAATGACGAGAAGAACCAAATAAATGTTGGTTTTCGGCAAAAATATTGGCGTTTCGAGTTCCTTTTCCTATCGAAGCTTTTAGGGTAGTTTTTTTATAAGGATTGTACCTGAGGTATACTCTAGGGGTTAAAAATGAGCCTAAACGATTGTGGTTGTCTATTCTTATTCCAAGCACAGCACTGAAGTTGGATTGATTGTCGTAGGTGTATTCGGTGAAAGCTCCTATTGAATTATCGTTACGCGACCAATCATTTAAAATAGAATTGTCCAGATTGCCTACTACCTCTTTATAATTGTCGTATGTGAAATTGATTCCAGCGGCAAATTTGTGTAACGTATTGCTTATTATCGAATTATAAATAAGGTTGGTATAGTAACTGTTGTGTTGAATATTGTAATCTCGTAGTCCAAAGTATGAATCTTGTTTGTTGTGATTGAAGGCATTTTGAAAACCAATACTTTTCCAAGGAGTATCTGGAAACACATAACCTATTTTGGAAGCGATGTCAACTTTTTGAGTTTGAATCTCTGACCCCCAGTGGTTGGTGGTGTATTTGTCTTTTTGAGGGTCAAAATGTATGCTTCCAGAGCGTTTGTCATCGTGCATATACCGAAGATTTAGAAATCCGAGTATTCCATTTTCGGAATTGGTGTATTGCCAACGATTCATAACGTTGATTTGTTTTCCAATCGGATTGTCTAGAAAATGGTCGTGGTTCATGTCGTTTTTGTTGGTACGTGCATTACCGTGCAAGAACAAAGATGTTGCCCATTTGTCTGATAGTTTTTTGTTCAGATGTGTGTTCAATTCAAAACGAGCATCTGCAGAGGCGTAAGCATTCACAAAAAGGGGAATATCTGTGGCAGGTTTAATTAATTCGTAATTGATTTGTCCAGAGATACTTTCATAACCATTGATAACGCTTCCTGCTCCTTTGGTAATTTGTATGCTTTCGACCCAAGTGCCTGGTATAAAAGACAATCCGTAAGCCTGTGAAGCACCACGCATAGCGGGGATATTTTCTTCGGCAACAAGAATGTATGGACTATTGAGTCCTAACATACGAATTTGTTTGTTGCCCGTAACAGCATCGGAAAAATTAACGTCTATAGATGGGTTGGTTTCAAAACTTTCGGACAAATTACAACATGCCGCCTTGAGCAGTTCGGAGCTGGATATGTGTGTAACATTGGCTGCGTTGGTTTTGAGGCGTGATAGTGATTCGCGTTTGCGTTGTACCACTATGGTTTCAATCATATTATCTGGATAAAGCACTACCGATAAAGGCTCATTATTGACAGGCATTAGCATTTCGGTACGCATTCCGATATGAGAAAATACCAAAAGTCCATTTTCTTTAAAATTGATTTCGAATCGTCCGTTGTTGTCCGATTGAGTGCCTTCTTGAGTTTGATCCCAATAGATAGACACGCCAGAAAGCGGTATGTTGCGGTTGTCGTCGGTATTTCCGTAGACGATACCTTTAATTTTATGTTGTGCTTGACTACCAAAGCTCAACATGAAGATGAGTATAATTAATGTGTTTTTCATTTTTAATTTATGTTTAGTTAATAGAAATCTATTGTATAATACAGCAGTATATACATTAAATTAATCTGTATTAACTAAGCATAAAATAATAAAGAGCAAAATAGCTTGTATAAAGGAGGGGAGTTATTAGCAACAATGTGTAAAAATATCTTGGCTACACAAGGATTATAAACGAAAAAGGTCGCTTTTTTGACTTCAAAAATATCAGAGCAGATAAAATCAAGGTCAAAAGCATTAAAATTGTACGTTATCGAATAGGAAGTGTCGGCAGTAAAATATTCATCATCACAACAATTGTGGTGATTGGTTTGGGTATTCTGACAACAAGAGGTTTCGCAAGTAGTTGAGGTTGATTTGTGCAGAAAATCACAACCATCGCGAAGGTTCTCTGAATAAAGTAAAGTTTTGCTTATTTGTTCATTTCCACAATAATGCGTGTTTAACGTAAATCCGAGCTGGATAAACGCCATAACAAAGATTAATACTATGGAAATAATTTGCCTAAGCATTTTAATACAACTATTTTAAATACTTTCAATAACTACGCTTTATTTCCAAAATAGGGAATACGTAATTGGTGCAAAGATAAGAATTGTTTATTATAAAAACAATATTATGAATTTAATATTTTTGCTTCAGCTAGATTGATTAAGAAGATATTTATGTTTTATAACTATGATAGGGTGGTGATTTGTGGTTGAATTTTATGAGAAAACAAAGATGTTTTAATGAAACGATTGTTTATATCTTGTTTTTAAAAGGAGAAAAAGATGTTGTTTTTTTTGATAAATATTTGTTTTGTAATATATATTATAGCAAAACTTTTATTTTTTTGAATATAATGAGTTTTTTAACAAAATAAACTTATATATAAGGATTGTTTATAACTTTTATTTTTTTTGTATGTACAATAATGTTTTTGTGTTGTTTTTTCATTACCTTTGTAATGTAAAAGTAAATCAAGTATAATTTAAAAAACACAAAAATGAAAAGAATAGTTTGGACTTTTGTGGCGGTGCTGACTTCTAGTGTTGCTCTTACTTCTTGTTCTGAATCTGATAATGGTAGAGATGAAAACTCCATAATAGGAAAGTGGAATGTTTATCAGTATGGGGCAATAGTTGATGGACAGGAGGTATATCAATTCTATCCTCATGAAGAAGGTTGCGAAAAGGATTTTGTGGAGTTTACCAATAATGGTGTATTTCGAAGTACAGTATATTCGGAGGGGTGTTTAGAACAGATAACTACATTGAATTATGTAGTTGAAGGAAATGCTCTTATATGGAGTGCGGGTAGTCAAACACAAACAGATATTTTTTCTATTAGTGGGAATACTCTTAAAATACGTCAAACATTAAGTACTAATGATGTAGTTGGTGTAAAGAAATTAGATGATGTAGAGCCAACAAATCAAAACCAGGTAGAAATATATACTTTTAAAAGGGTATATTGATTTAAGAGATAACAATTAAGCCAAATATTTTTAAAAACTTCTGTCTTTTTTGAGGATAGGAGTTTTTTTATACATAAAAATATGAACTGGATATACCATCTGTTAAGAATTTGTATTCCGTTGTGATACATAAATTTTTGTCTGAATAAGTTATAAATCCTTTTTTGATGAGGTCTTGAGTAATTGAGTCAAAATACAGCTGAAATTTTTTACCAAATTTTTCTCGAACTTCCTCGGAATTTACACCGAAGATGGTACGCAAACGCGTCATGATGTACTCGTTGTATTGTTCGGAAAGCGAGAGCGTTTCGGATTCAAGGGCGAGTTGGTTGTTGGACAAAGACTTGATGTATAAGATGTTGTTGCTATGATTCCAGCTGCGAATGTTCTGGTAAAGACTGTGAGCTGAAGGTCCTATTCCTAGGTAATTGTTGCCTAGCCAATAATTGAGATTGTTTACGCTCCAATAGCCTTCCTTTCCGAAATTAGAAAATTCATAATGTGTGTAACCTTTGTTTTCGAGGGTGTTTTTAAGCATGAAAAATTGTTCGGAAAGGCTGTCGTCTTCAGGCATTATTATTTCTTGTCTTTTTACTAAAGTATCTAGAGCAGTTCGTTCTTCAACAGTAAGAGCATAGCTGGATATGTGTGGAATGTCAAAATCTAGGGCTGTTTGTATGTTTTGAAGCCATTTGTCGGAGGTCATCTGTGGCATTCCATAAATCAAATCGATGGTGATGTTTTCAAACCATTTTCTGGAAAGTTCGAGAGCTTTGTAGGCTTGTTCTACATTGTGAGCTCGGTTCATCAAGGCAAGGTCTTGCTCGAAAAAAGACTGAATACCAATACTTAGCCTATTAATGCCTAGTTGAGATAAGGCTTTGACTTTTTCGGCGGTTAGGTCGTCTGGGTTCGCCTCAAGGGTAATTTCTACGGTGTTATCAATCTTGAAATTTTTATAAATAATATTCAGAAAACTTTCAATTTCAATAGGTTGTAATATACTTGGTGTGCCACCACCAAAATAAATTGCTTTAAGAGGTTGGGTAATTTGGTCTGTACGCAAATTTATCTCGTTGTGCATAGCCTCAAGTAAGGTGTCTTTATACTTTAATGAGGTGGAAAAATAAAAGTCGCAATAATGACAGGCTTTTTTGCAAAAAGGAATATGTAAATAGATGCTACTCATGGGCTGTGTGTAAATCAAAAAAATTAGGATTTTGTTCAAATGCAGTTCCTATTACTACAATATCTGCTCCAGCATCGTGAACCTGTTTGATTTTGGAAAGACTCTTGATTCCTCCTCCTACAATAAGAGGGTGTGATAAGTGTTGGCTTACAAGGTTAATGATTTGGTTATCGATAGGGAACTTAGCTCCGCTACCAGCCTCAAGATAAGTGAGTTGGTGTCCGAGTAGTTTGCCTGCCCAAACCGTGTTGAGTATCTGTTGCGGTTGGGTTTGTGCAATAGGTTGGGTTTGTGATACACGAGCTACAGAGGTAGTATTGCCTCCATCGATGAGTAGGTACGAAGTAGGAATTACTTCCAGATTCATATTGTGTAGAATGGGAGCTGCCTTGATGTGTTGTCCAATCAAAAACTCAGGATTGTTGCCAGAAATTAAACTTAAAAATAATAAAGCATCAGCATAAGGTGTGATTTGGTTGTGGTTTCCAGGAAATAGAACTATAGGAATATTCAAAAATTGTTTTAAACTTAAAACGACTTTTTCCGTAAGTTTGTCCTCAACGGTACTTCCTCCAACAAAGATATGCGTAGCCCCTGATAATTTAATTTTATGACAACTCTGCTCAAGGGTATCAAACACGATTTTGTCAGGGTCGAGTAGTATGGCTAATAGTTTTTGTTGATTTTGTTTGGCTTGTATAAATTGCTTGTAAACGGATTGCATTTTAGAGTATATAATTAATGATGTAGTTATTTATTGTAAAATGATGAATAGTATGAGTTTTGTTTTGTAATACTTTAGCTGTTAGTTTGTTGTCTCCAATGTTGAAGGGTTGTATAAAAATATCTTCTTTGAACCGAAGCCCCTCTTGGGAGTAATATTTGTAAATAGCTTCTTTGGCCGACCAAATTATGGTGTAATAGTGGATTTGTTTTTCTGTGTCAAACCAATCAGAAGAAGGATTTTCTAAAATATCAGAAAATTTATCCTTTACTCGTAGTATTTTCTTGCGTTGTAATTCTATATCAATACCAACATTTGCAGAGGAAATCATAACAACGGCATAGTCGAAAGAATGCGATATAGAAATGTGTTTGGAATCGCTCAAATTCGGTTTGCCAGATGTGGAATAATACAATTCCCTATCCGAGTAACCAGCCAAACGCAATAAATACCGCACCGCCAAAAATGCTTTTTGGTGTTGTGTTGATTTCATTTGTTGCAATCTTGTCAGAGAGGTGTCTGTGAGTGTGATGTTTTGGAACAACTCGTCATAACTCTCCGTGATTTTCCAAATGAATATTTGGGTATCCGTATTGATATGTATGGTTTTGTACAAAGACATATTTTGCGTTAGATTTTATTACCCTGAATGATTTTGTATAATTCGAGGGCATTGCCATCGGTAAGTAAAGACACAAAATGGCAGATAGATAATAATCGGAGGTACAACGAATCGGAATGATACAATTGATGTTTTTCGGGTAGAAGCCTCAGTATGAGTTTGTCATAGGTTGTTTCTGTGCCTAAATACTTGTTGTTGTATGCCGATATAAAAGTGTCAAGCAGGGTGGCAATGATTTTGTGTCCGATAATTTCTTTTTGGGTAACTTCTGTGCTTTGGTATAGGTTATCAACACATTTGCGAATGATATAATCAAGTTGGTTTTTGAATTTACTTTGTTGTGTGAGCGAATGGTTGAACGCTCCTTTAAGAATCAATTCTTCGTTGTTTTTAAATACAGTAATGACCTCTTGTATCATACTACCAATTGCCAAAGCTCTAAGATAAGCTACACGATGTTCTTTGACTTTATAACTATAATATTTGGTTTTGATGCTGTCCTTTACAATATCCTGAAGGTATTCAAGAGCAAATTCTTCGTTAATCCACCCCAAATTGATACCATCTTCAAAATCGGTAATGGTATAGCAAATATCATCGGCAGCCTCCACCAAAAAAGCCAAAGGATGACGCAAATAACCAACGTAATTTTGATGGTTTGAAGGAATCAATCCTAGCTCTTGAGCCACTTCCTGTATAAAAGGTTTATCAGACTGAAAAAAACCATATTTTTTGTTGGAAATGGCAGTTGTTGGTTTTACAGGTAAGGATTCTTTTGGATATTTCATAAATGCTCCGATGGTGGCATAAGAGAGCCGAAGTCCTCCTTCCAAATCGTACATCGAAGAACACAGAACGCTAATGCCGTTGGCGTTGCCCTCAAATGAAATAAGGTCTTGATATTCCGAATCAGATAGCTCGGACTGGAATCGTTTGCCTTTTCCGTTCAGGAAATATTCACTTATGGCTTTTTCGCCAGAATGACCAAATGGCGGATTGCCTATATCATGAGCTACAGATGCAGCTGCTAGTATGGCTCCGAAGTCATTAACGGTATAGCCCAAATCTTGAAGGTGTGGATATTTGCTCAGTATAAATTGCCCAACGCTTCTGCCCAACGAACGTCCGACTACCGATACCTCAAGGCTGTGGGTGAGTCGGGTGTGTACAAAATCTGTTTTGGAAAGCGGTATTACTTGCGTTTTGTCTTGTAAGGCTCTGAAAGCCGCAGAAAAGATAATACGGTCATAATCAACTTCAAAGCCTACGCGAGTGGGGTCTTGTTTTTTGCGAATACGCGTCTCGGTATCGCCAAAACGTCTGAGCGATAATAATTTATCCCATTGCATCATGATGATAGTCTTCTTTTTAGAATCAGCCCCCAAAGATACTAAATTTAGAAAAATGTATTGAAGTGTTTTGAAATTATAAATCTTAGTGGCGTTAATTTTCCGAGTAAATTTGATTTTTTTGACAAAATAATGTATATTTGGGTTTTAAATGATAAATTTATGTTTTCAAAATTAGCTTATTCCGTGTTTGAGCAAAGTATAGCTGCTTATCACGTTTATGACGATGTGAATCAACCTATTCAAAATCCATATCCCAAAGATGCTATAGAGCATTTGTTGTATCTTAAAAATTGGATTGATACCGTACAATGGCATTATGAGGACATTATCCGAGACCCAAATATAAATCCTGTGGAGGCTTTGCAACTCAAACGCAAGATTGACGCTTCAAATCAAGAACGTACAGACGTGGTGGAGTATATCGATAGTTATTTTTTGGAAAAATACAAGAATGTGATTCCGCAAACCGATGCTACTATTAATTCGGAGAGTCCAGCTTGGGCTATAGATCGATTTTCGATTTTGGCTCTTAAAATTTATCACATGCAGATTGAGACCAATCGGACAGAGGCCTCTGATGAACACAGACAAAAAAGTCAGGAAAAACTGAATGTGCTTTTGGAACAAAAGAAGGATTTGTCAAAAGCCATTGACGATTTGCTCTCGGATATTGAAGCAGGACGAAAGTATATGAAGGTTTATAAACAGATGAAAATGTACAATGATGAGGAGTTAAATCCAGTGTTGTATCAGAATAAGAAATAAATAACTATTTGAGATTTTGACGTTTAATCCTTTTAACGATTTTGTTGAAAGGATTGATTTTTTTTGAAACAAGTTTTTAGATGTTTAAAAATACCGAAAGTAGTATGGAAATTAAAAATGTGGATAGTGCCAATGCCTTTAATTCAGGGTCGTATTGCTTGGGCTGGGTGTAGCCATTGATGCGTTTGAGGTGCAGAAGAACTGGAAGATACCCTAATAAAAATAAATATTGTAGCGGTTTAAACTGCTCGAAAATTCCGAACAGAATAAGACATATTAATGAGCTAATGATGAGTATATAATGATATTTACGCCCATTTTTACCGCCCATTTTAACGATTAGGGTGTTCTTGTTTGAAATTCTGTCTGAATCTTCGTCTCGTAAGTTATTGAGATTCAATACGCCACAGCTAAGCAGCCCTATGGCAGAGGCTGGAAGTAGCAGATGCCACGAGAATTGTTGTGTGTAGAGAAAGTAACACCCCAGCACACTCAACAATCCGAAAAATAGGAAAACAAATATATCGCCCAATCCTTTGTAGCCATACGCCGAATTACCGATGGTGTACTTGAGTGCTGCAACTATTGATGTAATTCCTAATACAAGAAAAAGCAGGGGGTAAAAAAAATGGTCTTTACCAAAGGATTCCAATATGAGCCACAAGGTCAGCAGTAAACTGATAACACAGCTTATTAATATGCCTCTCTTCATTTGTGTAGGAGAAATCTTGCCGCTTTGTATAGCTCTTTGAGGTCCTATGCGGTGCTTGCTGTCAGTGCCTTTTACACCATCGCCATAATCATTAGCAAAGTTTGATACTACCTGAAAACCTATAGTGGTAAGCAATGCCAATGTAAATATTAATCCGTTGAAGTATCCTTTTGACAGTGCGTAAAAACTACCTACAATAATCCCAGATACCGACAGAGGTAGGGTACGCAAACGGGCAGCACGAATCCATTCTTTCATAAATAATACTGAATATCAATTGCAAATATATAAATAAACTTGTAACCCTCAAATTTCTTATCGTGTACTGATTGGGGCAAAATATTTTCTAATCAATAATAACGATTCTAAATATAGGTTTTGTACGAATCGGCAAGTAAGTTATTGAGTTCTTGCATTTCTGCCAAGGTAAGATTTCTATACTTTCCGTTGGGTACATCGAGTTTGATATTCATGATTCGGATTCGTTTTAAGCTCGTTACTTCGTAGCCAAAATGTTCGCACATACGTCTGATTTGCCTATTGAGTCCTTGAGTCAGAATAATTTTAAATACATATTTGCTGATTTGTTCTACCTTGCATTTTTTGGTTATGGTATTCAAGATAGGAACGCCCTGACTCATTCGTTTGATAAAACGTTCAGTTATGGGTTTATTGACCTTTACAATATATTCTTTTTCGTGATTGTTTCTGGCTCGTAGGATTTTATTTACAATATCGCCATCGTCCGTCATCAGTATAAGTCCTTCAGAATCTTTGTCTAACCGTCCTATAGGAAATATGCGTGTAGGATATTTTATATAGTCAATGATATTGCCTTTAACAGATTGGTTGGTAGTGCATTCGATACCTACTGGTTTGTGAAAGGCTAAGTATACGTTCTGTGTTTTTTTCTGAACGATGCTTTTTCCGTCAATACAAACATTGTCGTTAGTTAATACCTTGCTTCCCATAAGGGCTAGAGTTCCGTTTATGGTAACTCTTTCTTGCTGAACGAGTTTGTCGGCTTCACGTCTGGAGCAAAATCCTGTGTCGGATATGAATTTGTTGATGCGTTTGGCTTGTTCCATAAATAGTGTAGTTTAGGCTAATTCTCCACGATGTGGTAATAAACGATCTCGTACTTCAATCATTTTTTCTCGAGGGATTACGATGTAAGCTGTTGAATGATAGTCGCTGAGCTGTTTAGCGTCTGCGTCTGCATTTTCAAGTTTTTCCATAGCAATATATTCGAGTAGGTGTTTTTTGTGGTGTAAGGCAGTAGACCATGCGTCTTGCCCTCTAAAGTCCCATATTAGTTTGATGCGTTCCATATTTAGAAATAGATTCTTACAAATGGCATAAATGCTTGTTGATAGATGTTATTACTGTCTTTGTGTAGTACATTATACCGAATACCAATAGTAACATTGTTGGTACGATAACCACCTCCCAAAAACAATGCGGTATTCCAAAAGTTGTCAGAATAGTTAATGGTTTTGGATTCGTAGTTAATACGCAATTGCTCCAATTCGGCAGATAATTGTACCTCTGGAATGGGATTGCCCAATACAATAAAACTTCCCCCATAAGTGAAAGTCTTGTAACTATTGAAGTTTTTGTTATTGACATTGGTATAACTACCTTGTAGCCCAACACCAAGAGCAATATATTCATTAAGTTGGTATATAGCACTGGGAACAAGTGTAAAACTAGAGTAGTTAGCACTAAAACTAGCTCCAATACCTCCACCAAAGTAAACTTTTTGCCAAAAATCTGCAGAGCGAACTTGTTTGGTGTCGTTGGATTGTGTTTCCTGAGCCAAAGCTTTAACATTCAGTAGTATTGATAGTAAAATAAGTGTAGTGAATGAAAAGTTTTGGAGTGAAATTTTCAGGCGTTTCATGTAGCTTTGTTTTTTTAATAATTTCTTTTGGTAAAAATAGGTATTTTTTTGATAAGTTTGTTTACATTTGCATAAAAGTTGTAATAAATTATTTTTTATAAATAAAATATGGATAGGTTTTCCTTTTTAAATGCAGCTCATGTGGATTTCTTTTCAAATTTGTATGAGCAATACTTAACAAGTCCAGATAGTGTAGAGTCAAGTTGGCGTGCATTCTTCCAAGGATTTGATTTTGGACGTACTTCTTATGGAGAAGAATTTGCAGAAGAGATTATTCAATATACGAATACTCAGGTAGCCTCAGGAGGAGTGCCTGACAAAATTCAAAAAGAATTTGCAGTATTAAATCTGATTGATGCCTACAGAACAAGAGGGCATTTGTTTACAAAAACGAATCCTGTACGAGACAGAAGAATATATACTCCTGATTTGAATATAGAGCAGTTTGGTCTGAGTCAGAGTGATAGAACACAGATGTTTGATGCTGCTAAACAAATAGGACTTGAGCCTACCACGCTAGACAGTATAATATACAAACTCGAACGCGTATATTGTCAAAGTATAGGGGTAGAATATATGTATATTCGCGATCCAGAAATTAGAAAATGGATTCAAAATTGGCTCTCGGTAAATGCCAATACGCCTAATTTTGATAGCGAACAGAAAAAAAATATTCTCTGTAAACTCAATCAGGCTGTTTCTTTTGAAAATTTCTTACATACAAAATATGTAGGGCAAAAGAGATTTTCCCTAGAAGGAGGCGAAAGTATTATTCCTGCCTTGGACGTACTTATTGAAGGTGCAGCTGAGCAAGGTGTGGAGCAGTTCGTGATGGGAATGGCACACCGAGGACGATTGAACGTGTTGGCGAATATTTTTGGAAAAAGCACCAAAGATATTTTCTCGGAATTTGACGGTAAAGATTATGATGATAATCAGTTTTTTGACGGAGATGTTAAATATCACTTAGGACTTACCTCGGATAAAATTACCAAATCGGGCAAAAAGATAAACATTAATTTAGCTCCAAATCCTTCGCACCTCGAAACGGTAGGAGCTGTGATTGAAGGTATTACAAGAGCTAAACAAGATAGATATTACCCAGAAGAACCATCGAAAGTGTTGCCTATAGCGGTGCATGGTGATGCTGCCATTGCTGGACAGGGGATTGTGTACGAAATTGTACAAATGTCTCAACTTGACGGATACAAAACCGCAGGTACGATTCATATCGTGATTAACAATCAGGTTGGTTTTACGACCAACTATTTAGATGCACGTTCATCTACTTATTGTACAGATGTGGCAAAGGTTACACTATCGCCAGTGTTGCACGTAAATGCTGACGATGTGGAATCGGTGGTGTATGCAATGCAGTTTGCTTTGGACTTTAGAATGAAGTTCAAAAGAGATGTGTTCATTGATTTGTTAGGTTATAGAAAATATGGTCATAATGAGGGCGATGAGCCAAGATTTACACAACCTATATTATATAAGGTAATTGCTAAGCACAAAAATCCAAGAGATATTTATGCCGAAAAGTTAGTGGCTCAGCAAATCATAACTCCAGATTATGTAACTAAAATCGAAAGAGAATACAAAGATATTCTAGAAGAACAACTTTCTGAATCACGCAAAAAAGAACTTACCGTAATATCTCCATTTATGCAGAATGAATGGGAGGGGTATTCCCAACTTAAAGATGGCGATGTGTTTAAAAAGGTAGATACTTCGTTTGATGAAAAAACGCTTACTTCGATAGCCGAACAGATTACCAATTTGCCTTCGGACAAGAAGTTTATCAACAAAATATCACGTCTGATAGCCGATAGAAATCAGATGTATTTTGAAACTAATAAATTGGATTGGGCAATGGGAGAGCTGTTGGCGTATGGTTCGTTGCTCTCGGAAGGATATTCTGTGCGTATATCGGGACAGGACGTAGAACGCGGAACTTTCTCGCATCGTCATGCAGTGGTTAAGGTTGAAGATTCTGAAGAAGAGGTTATTTTGCTTAAAAATCTTAAGGAAAGCAAAGGACGATTTGATGTGTACAATTCGTTTTTGTCTGAATACGGCGTGTTAGGTTTTGATTACGGATATGCTTTTGCTAGTCCGAAAACACTTACTATTTGGGAGGCTCAGTTTGGAGATTTTTCAAATGGAGCTCAGATAATGATAGACCAATACATTTCGGCAGCAGAGGACAAATGGAACAATCAGAATGGTATAGTGTTGTTGTTACCACACGGATACGAAGGACAGGGGGCAGAGCATTCTTCAGCAAGAATGGAGCGCTATCTGCAACTTTGTGCCAACAACAATATGTTTGTTGCCGATTGTACTACTCCAGCTAACTTTTTCCACTTGCTTCGTAGACAAATGCACCTGAATTATCGCAAACCTTTGGTAGTATTCACGCCTAAGAGTTTGCTCAGACATCCACTTTGTGTGTCTACTAAAGAAGAGTTGATAACAGGACAATTCCAAGAAGTAATAGATGACAATGTAGATAAAAGCAAAATAAAAACGTTGGTATTCTGTACAGGAAAATTCTATTACGATTTGTTGGCAGAACGCGAGAACCTCAAACGTGATGATGTGGCATTTGTACGTATAGAACAATTGTATCCGCTTCCTACAGAGCAACTTAAAAAGGTCATAGAAAGCTATCCAAACGCAACAGATTATGTGTGGGCTCAGGAAGAACCTCGTAATATGGGAGCTTATGGATATATGTTGATGAATTTTGATTTCGTATCGTTTAGAGTGGCATCGCCTAAGCCGTATGCAGCTCCAGCCGCAGGTAGTGGGGTTAGAGCCAAGAAAAGACATGCCGCCGCTATTGCAATGGTGTTTGACAAAACATTATTTAACGAAAAATAATACAAGACTTAGAAAATAAGTGTATCTTTGATAACTGATAATAATAGAAATAAATAAAATTACGATAAGATGATTTTAGAAATGAAAGTTCCCTCACCAGGGGAATCGATAACAGAGGTAGAAATTGCTACTTGGTTAGTAAAAAATGGTGATTATGTAGAGAAGGATCAGGCTATTGCGGAGGTAGATTCGGATAAAGCTACGCTCGAACTTCCTGCAGAGGCAAGTGGAATAATTACTCTAAAGGCAGAAGAAGGTGATGCAGTTGCGGTAGGACAAGTAGTTTGCCTTATTGATACTTCGGCAGCTAAACCTTCGGAAGGGGCTAAGTCTACAGCTTCTAAACAGGAGGAAGCTCCAAAGCAAGAAACTCCAAAGGCTGAGCCATCTAAAACGCAAACGTATGCTACAGGTACTGCTTCGCCAGCAGCAAAAAAAATATTAGAAGAGAAAAAAATAGACCCTTCTACAGTAAAAGGAACAGGTAAAGACGGACGTATTACCAAAGACGATGCTGTAAAAGCTCAAGCCTCAATGGGTACGCCAACAGGAGGTAGTAGAGGAACTGAACGCACCAAATTGTCGATGCTCAGACGTAAAGTATCTGAAAGATTGGTGGCTGCCAAAAATGAAACAGCAATGCTTACAACTTTTAATGAAGTTACCATGGCTCCTATTAATAAGTTAAGAGCTGAATTTAAAGACGAATTTAAAAATAAACACGGAGTATCTTTAGGGTTTATGTCGTTCTTTACCAAGGCTGTTGTCAGAGCTCTTAAATTGTATCCAGATGTAAATTCGATGATTGATGGAGATTACAAAGTAGCTTATGATTTCTGCGATATATCTGTGGCTGTGTCAGGGCCTAAAGGGCTGATGGTTCCAGTAATTCGAAATGCAGAAAATCTTACTTTCAGAGGTATTGAAGCTGAAATTAAGCGTTTGGCAACAAGAGCTAGAGACGGACAAATCACCGTAGATGAGATGACAGGAGGTACTTTCACAATCTCTAACGGAGGTGTATTCGGAAGTATGCTTTCGACTCCTATA
Organism: Bacteroidota bacterium; assembly: GCA_030528745.1. Taxonomy (GTDB): domain Bacteria; phylum Bacteroidota; class Bacteroidia; order Flavobacteriales; family Flavobacteriaceae; genus Flavobacterium. The sequence continues at coordinate 1,264 of JAUMYH010000007.1, read as the reverse complement.
ATCAATCCTCCACAATCAGGTATTTTGGGTATGCACAACATCATTGAACGCCCTATAGCTGTTAATGGAAAGGTAGAAATACACCCTATGATGTATATTGCCTTGTCGTACGATCATCGTATTATTGACGGTAGAGAGTCTGTAGGGTTTTTGGTAGAAGTTAAAAATGCTCTTGAAAATCCTGTGGAATTGCTTATGGATAACAATCCTAGAAAAGCCTTAGAATTATAGTTCGTAATCATAATTGTTTTGCTAAATCCTATCCTGATGATAGGATTTAGTTGTTTTTAGTGAAAAGTTATTTCTGTCTAATAACAAAACGAATTCAATGATAAACATAGCTTTTATACATGAAGATTTTCCTTTTGGAGGAGCGGAGAAAGTTACCTCTCATATAGCAGTTTCTCTCAGGGGTAAAGGATATTCTTTTTTTATTTTTACTTGTAATCTGATAGAAGAAAAATTAAGTGATGAGGAAAAAGATAATTTTAATTTTATCAAGATAAACCTATCAGATCTTTTTGAGGATACCGAAAATAATATTTTGATAGAAAAGGCAAAAGAAAATGCTATTGATATTATGGTTTTTACGGGGGCAAATTTTAATATGAGGAGAGAACATATAGTAAATGCTATTGGTTGTAAATACATTTTCGCTAGTCACGGTACGCCTTTCTGGGAAGTGGACGATATAAATACAGAATTTGAACGAAGAATATCTCACAAAAACTTTTTTAGCAAAATTAAGTATCGTATAAAACATCAGAAAAAACTAAAACAAGCTGAAGGTTTCTTCATAAACTTATATAAAACCATATACCAATCTTGCGATGCTTTTACAGTATTATGTCCTGATTATCAAGAGGTGTTTTCTAAAAAAATTAACTTAGGGGTGGACAAATTCTGTGTAATTCCCAATGGTGTTCCACAACCCAAAATAGCTTATTCATTAGACAAAAAGAAACAAATTCTTTATGTAGGAAGAATGAGTTACGCCGACAAACGTGTGGATAGACTAATAGAAATTTGGAAGAATATCTATAAAAGATTTTCTGACTGGGAGTTCATTTTGGTAGGAGATGGTGCAGAACGCCATAAATTGGAACAACAAGCACAAATGTATTCTTTGGAAAGGATTCTGTTTTGTGGGGCTGTTCAAAATGTAGAAAAATACTATAATCAAGCAGCTATTCTTTGTTTGTCCTCTCAATGAGTCCTTTGCAAGACCCTCCGTTTCCTTTTTCTAAGTGGTTTTAAATAATTT
>JAUMYH010000063.1 GCA_030528745.1 Bacteroidota bacterium | reverse complement strand
TGAAAATGGGGCTTATACGGGCGAAATTTCGGCAGAAATGTTAAAAAGCATTGGCATAAAAACCGTTATTTTAGGGCATTCCGAGCGTCGTGCTTATTTCAACGAAACTGATCAGTCTCTTGCTAAAAAAGCCGATGCCGCTTTGAAACACAATATCCGAATGGTGTTCTGTATCGGAGAAGAATTGGCGGACAGAAAAGCCGATAATCATTTCAAAGTTGTTGAAAATCAGATTAAAAATGGATTGTTCCATTTACCTGCCGATGCGTGGAAACACATCGTTTTGGCGTATGAGCCTGTTTGGGCAATCGGTACGGGTGAGACGGCTTCTCCCGAGCAGGCACAAGAAATGCACGCTTTTATTCGCAAAACGCTTGCCGATAAATACGGAAAAGAAGTAGCCGACAGCGTTTCAATTCTTTACGGAGGAAGTGTAAAACCCGATAATGCCAAAGAAATCTTCGCAAAAGCCGACGTAGATGGGGGACTTATCGGAGGAGCATCACTCAAAGCAGACGATTTTATCGCAATTATTAACGGAATTTAATATTTCAGGGAATAGGGAATAGTGATTAGGCAATAGTTTATCCTACTGCCTATTTCCTGGTTCTGTGATAAAAATTGCGGTTATTAACAAAATTTAATATTTTAGGAAATAAGGAATAATGAGTAGGTAATAGTTTATCCTATTGCCTACTGCCTATTGCCTATTGCCTATGTTTATTGTCTACTCATCTGCTCAATGGCTTTCTCTAAATTGTCGTCAAACAGCTCGGTAAGTTGCATTAGTTGGTGTTTTTCGCTCTCTTCGGTGGTATAAGCAAAATATTCCTGACGACTTACCTCGGTGGCATACACGGCCGAATGAGCTCCGCCCAGACCTATCCACACCTCCTTGTATTTGCGTTTCGGGTCGTTGTTTAAGTTGATAGAAAGAATTTGTGCTTTTTCCTTTTCGGTAAGTCCTAACATCGTTTGAATTGCATCGAACTTATTCATATACTTGCGTTGGTCGAGCAAAATTTTGCAATCCGAATTGTTGATAATACTTTCTTTGACAATAGGAGAATGGATAATATCGTCCACCTCTTGGGTAACAATTACCGCCTCACCGAAGAATTTACGCACCGTTTTAAACAGGTATTTGATGTATTCCGCCATACCTTCCTTAGCAATGGCTTTCCACGCTTCCTCTATCAGAATCATCTTACGAATCCCTTTAAGTCTTCGCATCTTGTTGATAAACACCTCCATAATGATAATGGTTACCACAGGAAATAATATCGGATGGTCTTTGATAGCATCTATTTCAAAAACGATAAATCGCTTGGAGAGCAAATCCATTTCTTTGTCGGAATTGAGCAAATAATCATATTCTCCACCTTGGTAATATGGCTCTAATACATTTAAGAAATTAGCTAAATCAAAATCCTTTTCACGTACTTTTTTCTCCTTTAAAAGTGCTGCATACTCGCCTTTGACAAATTCATAAAAGCCATTAAAAGCAGGTTTTTGATGCTGATTTTCTTTAACTTGTTGAATGTACAGATTCACTGCATTGGAAAGAGCTACCTCTTCCGAGCGTGTCGGTGGCTCATCATCGCGTTTCCAAAGGGTTAGGATAAGCGTTTTGATACTCTCCCGTTTTTCAATATCAAACACCCCATCGTCTGTGTAAAACGGATTAAAGGCTATGGGATTATCTTCCGTATAAGTGAAATAAATCCCATCTTTTCCTTTGGTTTTCTGATGTATCAGTTCACACAATCCTTGATAGGAATTTCCCGTATCCACTAAAACAATGTGTGTCCCTTGCTCGTAATATTGCCGAACCAAATGATTGGTAAAAAAGGATTTACCACTGCCCGAAGGTCCTAATACGAATTTATTTCGGTTAGTGATAATTCCTTTTTTCATTGGCAAATCCGAAATATCCAAATGAATAGGATTACCCGTAAGCCTATCTGCCATTTTGATACCGAAGGGACTTGGCGAGTTTTGATAATTCGTCTCTTGGGTGAAGAAACATAAGGCAGGTTCAATGAACGTGTAAAACGTTTCTTCGCTCGGAAAATCAGCTCCGTTACCTGCAATGCCTGCCCAATAAAGTGTAGCCGTATCAATGGTATTATGTCGGGGTTTGCATTCCATCGAAGCCAAGGCACTACCCACATCGTTTTTGAGCGTCCTAAGTTCCTGAGGATTATCCGACCACGCCATTACATTAAAATGAGCTCTCACAGATGCCAAGCCTTGCGAATGAGCTACATTGAGGTATTCTTCTATCCACTGCTTATTGATTTGATTGGCTCTACTGTACCTCGAAAGCGAGTGCATATTACGAGCTGATTTTTCAAATTTTTGTAGGTTTTCCTGTGAATTGTCTAAAAACAAATATTGATTGTAAATATGATTGCAACTTAGCAATAGTCCAACAGGTGAGGCAAACGATAGCAAACAATCACTCTTATCCGTGGATAAACGTTCATAACGGCTCTCAGGGGTAACACTTGTTGGTAAATCCTCCGTATCGGAAAGCGTATGCAAACACAGCTTTTGATTGCCAATACGCATCTGTTCTGCCGAAAGACAAATATCTTGCAAGGATACATTATCATCGGTGGAAAGACTTAAATACTGCTCAAAGAGTCCTTTTTTATCTTTTGTACCAATGTAATCTGTTTCGGTGAGTTGTGTAATGTGCAAAAATCCCGAATCGTTTAAAATACGTTCCATCTGCCTAACAGCCTCTAAAAATTGAGAGATGTACTCTTTGTTTCTGATTTCTTTGGGTAGAAAATTGCCTTTACAAAGCGATGAAAAATTACTCTGTGACTGCATTCTGTTTTTGGTGGTTTTGGTTAAAAACAAATAGCAGTGATGATGCAAAAACGGACGTTCATTGAAATGTTTTTCATACGAACGAGATAGAAAAGTAGTGTTTTCCGATTGTAAATTAGGAGTGTAGTTCTCTTTGAGAAACCAATCTTGTTTATGAATCACCGTGTACTCAGGAAGTACTTTTATTGCCTTATACCAAAGCGAATGCAACAGCTGATAATCTTCTCCTGAAAGGGTAAAAAGCTCGGGCAATTGCACGGAAAAACCAATAGTAATGTCGGCTTCTTTGCTCAGCAAACAGTCGTTTTCAATGGCAAGAATCGGAAATTTACTTTCCAAAGCACTGATTTTAGAGGTGTTTTTCATCTTTTTGTTTTTTTTGTGTTTGAAGTAGTACGGATAAACAAGCGAACGGATTTTTGGTTTCTGAGATATTTGGGAAGGCGTTTACCGGCTGCCTTTTTCATCAGGCCGTATTCACCATATTTTTGATTCAGTGAGAAAGTCTGCCAAACTACAAGACTTGCCAAGCCTACGCCCAAACCTAAACACAAATATGGCTGTACTCCAACAGTGTAGAGGATCATTACCAAAATCAAAACTGCCAACAATCCGCCCGCAAAAATGAATAAGTATTGAGCTTTAAGTCCTTTAAATTCTACACTTCTGCCAATACCCTTGTTGATGGCGTATGTCTTTCGGGTTTCCATTTTACAAAAAGAAAGAACGTAAAATCGTAGCTGCCACAATCAAGAAAATACACGCCCCAAACCAACTTGCTGCCGTTTTGCTCGTATCAGGATCGCCACTACTGAACTTGTTATACACCTTTACCCCGCCAATAAGTCCCACCACGGCACCTATGGCATAAATCAGTTTGGTAGCAGGGTCAAAGTACGAGGTAACCATTTTGGTAGCCTCATTGATACCACCCACTCCATTGCCCTGTGAAAAGGCAAAATTCGCCATCATCAAAAGCGATAAAAACAACTTTTTTTGAATTAATTTACGTGTCATTTTTTTAACGTTTTTAAAATTTTAAGGCAAAAGTAGATTCATAATATCTGCTGAAAATCAAAGTGGTAGCAAATGGAAGAAGATGGCAGGGTTTGGCGGGATTCAAATATTTTTGTAACTTTACCCGTTGAAAAGCATAATGTTTATGGCAAAAATTTACTTTTACAAAGGTTCCGAAAATATATTTGAAAAGGAGAAAAAGGAGAGTAACTCTGGAAATAATGAAATAAAAAAAATCCAAGAAACTTTTCTAAAAGTTTTGGATAATAAAAATTTGTCTTTCTTATTAGGTAGTGGTTGTTCTTCATACGAAATTGAAAAAAAAGTGGAAGGTAGCGATGATACATCTAAGGAATCAAAGAGAGAAAAAGAACAAGTAGGAATACCTGTAATGGCTCCTATGGCAAGGGAATTTTATAGTTTGCGAGATTTTGCAGAATGTATAAAATGGTTATCAGAAGAATTAAGAATTAATGTAGATGATAAGAACTTTAAAACAAATCTTGAAGCCTTTTTATCCGTTCTACATAGTTTATCTTTTTACCATTCAAAAATATCTACTATTACTACCGAAAAGGTGTCTATAAAGAAAAATGAGGAAAATATACCTTTTCAAAATTTATCAACTTATGAAAAAATTGAATATGTTATCGTAAAAGCTCGAAATTTTATATTACAAAAATGCCTTAATGAGGAAAATATAAAGAACCAAAAAGATGGAGACTTATTGGAGGTATATAAAACTTTTTATAAAAAATTATTAACTCGAAATCCTACTTTACCAAGGCTAAATATCTTCACAACTAATTACGATTTATATTCGGAAAGAGCAATGGATACTTTGGGGATACATTATGTTAATGGATTTACAGGAGGTATTAGTAAATATTTCAATCCAACTATTTTTAATTATGCTCTTGCTGAAAAAATGGATTTATCTCAATCTAAATGGAATGTGATAGATAATTTCTTTTATTTGTACAAAATTCACGGTTCTGTGAATTGGATAGAAAACGATGATGGAGAAAAATTATTTAAAATTCAAGAGATACAAGACCCTACTTTTGAAAAATTAAAAGATGAAAAAACCATAATGATTCATCCAACTCCTCTAAAATACAATGCAAGTTTGGGAAGTCCTTATTCTGATTTGTTTAGAGAATTTCAGAAGAAGTTGATGCAAAATAATAATATTTTGGTTACTATTGGATACAGTTTTAGTGACGAACATATTAACAATCTGATATTCCAAGCCTTTACGATTCCTTCTTTTAGGTTGATTATCATTGGAACTGAAAAACAATCAGAGGCGATACAGAAACTTCATAGCCTAAATGATTCAAGAATTTGGATTATTGGAGGGTATAATGAAAAGGAAGAACCTCTACATTATTTTAAAGGTTTTGTTGAAAAAATCCTTCCTGATTTAACAAATGAAGATTTGGATAAAAAATTAGAAGCTACTATCAACAATTTAAAGAATTTACTGAAATGACGAAAGAAGATAAACAAAGAGTTATAGGAAAAGTTGTAGCTATAAATTCGGATAGATTTTCGGTTGAATTATTAAGCGGGTTAGATAATTTTAATGTTAATGGATATGATGATATCCATTATTTTGCTCAACTTAATAGTTATGTTGTTGTTCCTTATCAAAATTATTATATCGTAGCCGAAGTTTCAGGAGTAAGAGAAAAAGATTTGAATGTTCCATTTTCTAATCCAACCGACCAAATTCTTAGCAAAATCCAAGCAGGTAAATTTTTGGAAGTTCTTCCAATAGGAACTATTAAGGATAAGGAGTTTGATTTTGGTGTTAGCGTTTATCCAACTCTTTATTCGGATGTTTTGTACATTAAAGAGCAAGAGCTTGATACTATTTTCAAAACAAACTCTAACAAAAAACAGATTGATGGTACTGATGAACACAGGTATACTTCTTTACCTATTGGAAAATCCACTATTTTCCCTGACTACGAGGTTAAAATAGATATTGATAAGTTTTTTGGAAGTCATTCCGCAGTTTTAGGAAATACAGGAAGTGGAAAATCTTGTACAATAGCCTCTATGCTTCAAACTCTTTACAAATACAAAGAATATAGTGCCACAGGTAGTACATTTATCTTCTTTGATGTGAATGGAGAATATCGCCAAGCTTTTGAAAAATTAGGAGAAAACAAAGATATTAAAGTAACTAATTTGTCTATTGACACAGAAAATACTAATGAAAAATTTCAACTTCCTCATTGGTTTCTGAATATTGATGAATGGGCATTGCTACTAAAAGCAAGTGAAAAATCTCAACTTCCTATTTTGAGGAACGCTTTGGGATTGGCTTATTTATTTCAATCAGGAGAAAAAACAGAATTTAAAAACCACATTTTAGCATCGTGTATCACACAGATATTGCGTGATGAAACAAGTAGTCCTTCAAAAAAAGACAGAATAAAATCTATTTTACAAAAATTTCATACTGATGAGATTAAATTATCTGTGATATGTGGAGAAGGGAATTTTTACAATGGAATAAAAAGTGTAGAATGTACAATAGAAAATTGTCTTTTTATTCATTATGGAGAAATGAAAGGTATTGAATATTTATTTGACTATTTAGAACAAAAAAATGAAGATGGGGAATCTAAATTTTTATCGTCAAATTTTGAAATTCCAACATACAAGTCAGATGAAAAATTTAATTTTGAGTTATTAGAAGAGAGCTTGGATATAGCCATTTTATATGAAGAGGCACACGGCAATAGACAAATAAGAGATTATTGTTCTTCTATGATTACTCGCTTTAAAAGTATCAAAGAAAGGGACGATTTCAAATTTTTAACTCAAAATGGTAATGATAAAAAAATCGAGCAATATATAGATTTGCTTTTAGGGACTGAAAGTCAAGACAATTATAAAATAAAGAAGAATCAAGTTGTCATTATTGATTTGAATTCTGCTAATGATGAAACGGTTGAAGTTATTTCTTGTGTTATTTCTCGTTTAATTTTTGAAAAATTAAAAACCGTTAAAAATAGAAATAAATTTCCTGTTAATTTAGTTTTAGAAGAAGCTCATAGGTATATTTCTACTGAATCGGGTAAGATTTTTGGAGATGCTAATAGGATTTTTGAGAGAATAGCCAAAGAGGGAAGAAAATATGGAATGTTTTTATTAGTTTCATCACAAAGACCAAGTGAGCTTTCAAGAACTGTACTTTCTCAGTGTAGTAATTTTATAGTCCATAGAATACAAAATCCTGAAGATTTATCACATATTAGACAAATTACACCACATATATCTGAAACAGTATTAAGAAGGCTTCCTTCGATACCAACTCAACACGCTTTGATATTTGGTCATTCTGTAAATTTACCTACAACATTCAAGGTAAACGAAGCGAATCCAAAACCCAAAAGTGATAATAATGAAATTAGTAAGAATTGGTTTAGAGAAAAGGATTTTCAGATGAGTATTGACTAGTTTCTCACACAAACTCCTCAATATCAAAATCACTTTCTTTTTGGGGAATTTGTGGTAAAAATTCGTCTAAAAGTTGGGCTACTTTTAGCGAAGCCTCAGGTAGGGCTTTTTCAATTTCTTCCAATAGATTGGTACCAACCACTTTTTGGGCTAGTTCTCTGTTTTCTGTGGAGGAAGATGCATTTTGGCTTAGAAAATCAGCTACTTTTTCCAAATCCTCAAAAGACAAGCCTGTGGCAAAATCATTGTCTTGCTCAGAAGTTCGCATCGCTCGTAAATCCTCTTCTTCATCTTCAAAATCAGGCAGATTGCTTTCATTTTCCTGCTCAAACTCTGCTAAAATTGCCTGTTTTTCAGCCTCTGTTAATGGATTTTCCTGCTTTGGAGGTACAAATTTACTTTTCTCCATTATAGAAGTGTTTTGCTTGGGCTTTTCAGGAGTTTTTTTGGATTCGGGCAAGGGTTTAGAATATTTTTTCCGTTCGATTTTCAATGAAAATTTTTCCGATAATAACAGAAAAATAATCAGTAGCAACAGTATGATGATGAGTTTTTCCATAACTAAAAAATAGGTTTGTATTTTTCTTGAAAACTTTCGGTGATTTCTTGTTTATATTGCTCAAAATGAGCTTTTAAAACATTATCCAAATAGGTGTAAATACTAATTTTATCCTCGCCGATAACTTGAACAATTCGAGCAATACGTTGATGGTATTCCGAGCGAATATACACAGACTTCCCTTCTCTTGCCGATGTATCCCCCTGCCTAAAAAATAGGGTTTCATACGAAAGATTATCGGATTTTACCTTTCGAGGCGATTCTTTTTTGGAAGCAGGTTTTTCGTTTTTCGTTTGAGGATTTTTCTCTTGCGTTTTTGAAAAAGCATCAACATCCGAAGAAGTCCCTGCCATCAGTTCCATTAGCTCGTTTTCATTGATAGGGATATTTTTTTCTTTCATAATAGATAGTGTATTTTTTTATTGTAAATTATTGATTTATAGAGAAACGATTTGAATGAATTCGGTTATAAAATCGTCTAAATGACAACCTTTCATCAATCGTTCATCGGCAGGTAATAAAGTAGAACGAAACGCCCATTTTTGATTGTCTGTCCCGTCTTTACGAAAACGCTTACTATCAGAAATATAGGCATTCATCAGCGGTAAGTTCAAATCGGCAATTACCTTTTCGTAAATTTTATACAAAGGCGATTTTTCCCTACCATCTACCTGATTCCAAAACAGATGTACACTTTCAATGGCACTTTGGGTATTTTTAGCGATAATGTTGGAAAGGACTTCGGTAAAGCTCAGTGTACTTTCAATGACCACCCTGTCGGCAGTAATGGGTGAAAAAATATGGTGCATCTGTGAAAGCACTGTCAGCACCCCTGCCGTATTGACTGTACCGGGCATATCAAACAATACCACATCTATCTGAAAAGTATTTTCAGCAAGAAAAGATTGTGCCTTTTCAATGGCTTCATTGGGTTTGCAGGTAATAATCGGATAGGCTTTTTTGTTAATTTGACTGAATTGCTTGTGAGCAGTATGTTTAAAATGTTTGTTTTGCATTACCGTTTTAAGGTCTTGCTCTCGCATACGACTCAGGCTATACTGCGGATAATCGCAATCCAAGACGGCTACATTGTATCCCATTCGATAGTGTAATAAACTAGCTACAAGTACGGTAAAAGTGGTTTTACCGACTCCTCCTTTTTGGGTAGAAAAACTGACAAATTTGGTGTTTTTGGCTTCCATATTTTTATGTGTTTATGTTTATATGTTTTTACAATTTTATGTGCTTAGAGATTTACATAAGTATGTATCTGTATGTGTACTTATTTACGTGTTTACTTACGTACTTATATACAAAATCAAGTAATTGAGTACATATGTGTATATGTATGTATCTATATGTGTATTTCTGTAAGTAGATATGTACTTATCCAAATATTTACATACATACACATATACACAAATAAGTAAGTGTGTAAGTATTTACGTTTGCAGATAATCACATAGGTATTATCGTATTTGTTTACGTACGTATGTACATATGTAAGTACGTTGGTATGTAGCTACGTAGCTGCATACATATGTATGTGCATACAAAGAAACATACACAATTACACACGTATTTACATAAGGAAGTCTTTGGCATTATAAGGCATTCAATGGCAAGGAATGATATATCTGCTAAATGATTGAAATTCGGTTGTTTTGCACAAAAACAAAAGACAATGATTTTGGAAGTTTTTTCTCTCTTTTTCAAAGCTAACTTTAATGCGACCGATGGGAGCATTTTCTGTTCACCCGAACAGAGCAAGTTGTGTTTTGAGATGCTCAAAATATTTTCCGCATCTCAAAACCACTTGCCCTTGCAGGGAGCTGAAAACCTCTCCAAAGTCGTGGTTTTTTAACTTAACAACCGATTTTATAAATAACACTATGGACACAAAAAATATTCAACATAAGCAATATAACGGACGACACA